>NZ_JAWOBM010000027.1:0-58809 GCF_046498025.1 Halorubrum sp. | reverse complement strand
CCCTCCTCCGGCTCTTCTGTTGTCACGACTCTTTCGCGGATCAGACGCGGTTTTCGACGAACCCTGAGCGGGTTCCGAACCGGGCGTGAACCGATCGTGACACCGCGAACGGCCGGCGACTCAGATCCGTCGCTCGGCGATCCGCGCCGTCACGACGCCCGCGGCGACGAGCAGCACGCCGACGAGACCGTTCAAGAGGACGCCCAGTGATTCGCCGGCTGCCGCGTTCACCGCTCCGATGTACAGGAAGAACGCGGCCACTGCGGCGTGAAGAGCGAAGACGCCGGTCGGCGCGTTCGCCCCGAAGGTGAAGCCGATCTCCATACGCGCCCTACGCCGATTCGGTTAAAAAAGGGACCGGGTCGGTGCCCGTTTTTCTCGCCGTGCAGTCCACGTCGAATGTGATCGTTTGTCATCGGGGTCGCGCACTGACTTGTGTAGTATATAAACAATAATAGGACCGTCGTTATAATTACCGGTGTCATGTCGTTCGATATGCGACCGCAAACACAAACGAAGGGCCAAGAACTGTACGAATGTTTCGAATGTGGGACGCGCACGGAGTCGGGCGGCACCTGCGACTGCGGCGGCGAGCTCTGCCACATCGGCCGCTCGCGAGACCTGTGACCCGGCGGAGCGAGAGATGAGGAATCCGGAACACCGCACCGAGAGCGACCGCTGAGCCAGCTATTCTTCGCCGTCGGAGTCGTCGCTGCCGTCGGAACCCGCGTCGTACTCGGGCAGCGAGAGCACGTTCTCGCGGCCGAGCCGAAACCCGTCGAGGTCGCCCTCGTCGCGGAGTCCGGTCACGACCTGACTCGTCTTGGCGGCGGTCCAGTCCAGCTCCTCGGCGACCCGCTTCTGCTTCATCCGACCGCCGTTGTCCTCGATGAGCCGGACCACCTGTTCCTCGTTGCTCAGGAGGTCCTCGTCGACCGGCGGCGCCGCCTCGCCGGCCTCCCCGTCCGCGTCGGCCGCCGACCCGTCTGTGCCGCCGGACGCGGCGTCCGCGCCCGCTCCGGCTGCGCCCGCGGCGACCGCGTCGTCGGCCTCGGCAGTCGCCTCGGACCCCGTCGACGCGGGCGTCTCCTCCGAGGCCGTCGTGCCCCACGGACGACGACGGTAGCCGACCACGGCGACGACCGCCACCAGCAGTCCGAGGGCGACGAACAGGAGCGGCCCGGCGGCGCGCCCGTCGGGCTCGACTGTCACGCGGGGTTCGCCCTCGGTGAAGTCGACCGGTCCCTCCCAGACGACGGCGGTATCGCGGGTCTCCGTCGGCGACGGCGAGACCTCGCCGAGCCGGTAGCCGTCCTCCCACGAGACGATGAGCGACGTGGCCTCGTCGAGGAACAGCGCGTCGATCGCGTCGCCGACGAGGATCCGGTCGTCGTCCACCGCCGCGAAGTTGCTCCACTCGAACCGGTACGTGATGACTCCGTACGACTGCGGGAGCTCGCGTCGCTCGGCCGTCACGGTGACGTTCGAGACGTTCATGTCGCGTCCGGTCGCGTTCTCGGCGGTGTCCGCCGTCGCGCGCATCCGGTCGCCGAACCGGCCGGTGTACGCGTCCGGGTCCGACTCCACGTCAGCGCGGAGGTCCTCGAACGCCTGCTCTTCGTCGTCGCTCGCGAGGCGAACCCGGTACTCCGTCTCCCACACCGCGTCGCCGTCGGGCTCGACGGAGACCTCTATCAGGACGTCGTCGGGGTTCACGTCCGTCTGTTCGAATCCACCGGCCGGAAGACCGGCGCCGCTCTGTGCGGCGCCCATCGACGCGAAGCCGGCGCCGGCGACGACCGCGACGACAACGAGAAGGAGTACCGTTCGCTGCACGGACGTGTAGTTACGAGGCTCCGGTAAATCGCTTCCTATCTGGCAGGCAGGGGCGATCCGCGCTTCGACCGGTCAGGGCCGTCGCGTGACGCGACGGGACCGACGCCGGCCTACCCATGGATGCCACCGAGGACCCGCCGGACGACGTCGGCCCCCTCGGTCAGCGGTTCGACGAGGCTGTCGGCGGTGGAGCCGGCGACGTTCCCGGCGGCGGTCCCGTTACCGCGGTCGTCACCGCCAGCGGCGGAGGAACCGTCTCCCGGAGACGTCTCGTTCCCACCGTCGTCCGCACCGCGGTCGGACGTGTCGTTCCCGGCATCGTCCGACGTCCCGACCGCGTTCGTCGCCTCGTCGGTCCCGTTCGTCGCGTCGTCGTCCGTTCCGTTACCGCGCTCCGAGGGCCCGTCACCCGCTTCCGGTCCGTCGCCTGCTCCCGGTCCGTCGCCCATGTCGCCCGGCGGGCCGCGGCGATCGGACGCCAGCGGGCCGCCCACGCCGGTGCCGGCGACGCCGCGAGCGATGGCCGCGACCTCGGGACCGCTGGCGTTGCCCGCCCGCTCGCGGAGCTGACCGAGTCGCTCCTCGCTCAGCCCGCGATCGGCTCTGACCGACTCGGGGAGGCCGCTGGCGACCTCGGCGCTCCGATTCGCCTCGCGCTCGACCGTCTCGGCGCGGGCGCTCGTCTCCGCCATCCGCGCGGCGAACGCGCCCGGAGTCAGTTCGCCGGCGTCACGGCGCTCGCGGAGCTCGCGCTGTCGGCGCTCGACCTCGGCGAGCCGCTCCTCCGACCGATTCAACTGCTCGACGACCAAGTCGGCCCGCGCTTCGGGGGTCTCCGTCCGATTGAGTCCGACCTCGAACGCCCGCGACTCGACCTCGCCGGTGACCTCGGCCCGTTGGACCCCGATCACGCCGGAGAACTGCTCTCCGGGGCTGATATCGGTCCCGTTCGCCGCTTCCGTCTCGTTGCCCTCACTCGTCTCGTTCGCCGCCACCGGGTCGTCCTGTGCGACGGCCGTCCCGACGGGGCCGGCCGCGACGACTCCGGCGACGCCGACCAGCGCGATCACGACGACGAGGAGCGCGATACCTCGATTCATCACCCGACGGTAAGCGACGTATCCGTATATAAACCGATCTCCGTTAACCCGGATCAACGCGGATTAAACGCACGACGGGAGCGGGGTCCGTGATCGGTGTCGGATCCGGAACGGGTGACGTCTCCGTTCAGTACGACTTCGCGAAGTAAGCGGTCCGTTCCGCGTCCTCGCCGCAGATGGCGCACGTCTCCTCCCCGTCGCCGTCGACGAGGGGGTCGTCGTCCTCGAACGGGACCATCACGATCTCGGCGGCCATCGGCTCCTTGATCGGCTCCTCGCAGGCCTCGTCGCCGCACCACGGCGTCTTCACGTAGCCGCCGTGCTGTCCGAGCGTGCCGAGGATCTCGGCGCGGTCCTCGGCCTCGCGGACCTCGCCGTCGAGCGTCTCCTCGGTGGCCGCGTACAGCTTCGCGTACACCTCGTCGAGGTGGTCGCGGACGGTCTCGGCGACCGCCTCGCGGTCCTCGACGAGGCTCTCGCCGTCGGGGCGGTGGACGAGGGTGAGCTCGTCGTCCTCCACCTCGTGGGGGCCGATCTCGATCCGGAGCGGGACCCCGTTGAGTTCGTGTTCGTTGAATTTGAACCCGGGATTGCGCTCGTCGCGGTCGTCAAGTTCGACGCGGACGCCCGCCTCGTCGAGGTCGTCGACGACGCCCTCGGCGTACGCTAACACGTCGTCTTTGGTGTCCTCCTGCCAGATCGGGACGACGACGACCTGCTCGGGGGCGACGCCGGGCGGGAGCACGAGCCCCTGCTCGTCGGAGTGCGTCATGATCAGCGCGCCGAGCGCGCGCCACGAGAGCCCCCACGAGGTCGTGTGCGCGAGCCGCTCCTCCTCGTCCTCGTCGGAGAACGTGATGTCGAACGCCTCCGCGAACGACTGTCCGAGGTGGTGAGAGGTGCCCGCCTGCACCGACTTCCCGTCGGGCATCAGCGCCTCGACGGTAGTCGTCGTGTCCGCGCCGGGGAACTTGTCGTGATCGGGCTTCTGCCCCTTCAGGACGGGCAGCGCGAGCAGGTCCTCGTAGACGGACTCGTACTGGTCGAGTCGGGTCAGCGTCTCCGCCCACGCGCCCTCGCCCGTCGCGTGCGCGGTGTGGCCCTCCTGCCAGAGGAACTCCTTCGTGCGGAAGAAGGGCTTCGTCTCCGTCGCCTCCCAGCGCACGACCGAGCACCACTGGTTCACGCGCAGCGGGAGGTCGCGGTGGCTCCGGACCCACTGGCTGATGTACGGCGTGATGATCGACTCGGAGGTGGGCCGGACCGCGAGCCGCTCCTCGAGCTCCCTCGTGCCGGCCTCGGTCACCCACGCCACCTCGGGGTCGAACCCCTCGACGATGTCCTTCTCGCGCTCGAGGTACGACTCGGGGATGAAGAGGGGGAAGTAGGCGTTCTGGACGCCGGTGTTCTTGAACTTCGCGTCGAGGAACGCCTGCAGGCGCTCCCAGACGGCGTACGCACGCGGTCGAGTGACGATGAACCCGCTCATCCCCTCGGGGCCGTAGTCCGCCAGCCCCGCCTTCTGTACGACCTCGGCGTACCACTCGCCGGTGTTGTGTGACTTGGACTCGGTGATGCCGAGCTCCTGGCCGTCGTCGCTCATTGTCCAGTGAAGGGTGGGTCGCGGGCTTAAAACGTCCGAAGCCGTACGAGTCGTTCAGCGGAGTTCGCCCGGTGTCCGAGGCCGGACGCGGTCCGCATCCGATGGGCGACGCCGCGCTCGTTTCAGATCGCCGGAACGCGGAGAAACGTTAACCCCCTCCGGCCGCCTACGGCCGATATGGACCTGTCGGGGCTGCGTCGGCACACGCCCGCGGAGGTGACACGGGCGCGCCGCGAGGCGGCGGTGCTCGCGCCCGTCCTCGAACGCGGCGGCGAGGCCCACCTGCTGTTCACGAAGCGCGCGTCCCACCTCGGGAAACACCCCGGGCAGATGAGCTTCCCGGGGGGCGGCCGCGAGCCGGAGGACCGCACGCTGACCGACACCGCGCTGCGCGAGGCGTGGGAGGAGGTCGGGATGCGCTCCGAGGAGGTGGACGTCCTCGGGCGGCTCGACGACACTCGGACGTCGAGCGACTACCGGATCCGGCCGTTCGTCGGCGTCGCGCCCGACCGCGAGTACGTGCCCGACGAGTCGGAGGTCGCGGAGGTCGCGATCCTCCCGGTGAGCGGGCTGACCGATCCGGCGAATTACGAGTCAGAGCGGCGCGACCACCCGACCTACGGCCTCCACCGGATCCACTTCTTCCACGTCGACGGTTACACCGTCTGGGGCGCGACCGGCCGCATGGTCGTCCAGCTGCTGGAGCGGACGACCGACTGGCGCGCGCCCGAGGAGGTCGACCGCGTGGTGGAGGCGGACGCCGAGCTCCCGGTCTAAATACGACCGCACCGCAGTCGTCGTGGGACATCCGCCTGCGATCACGAGCGGCCGTCACTGCCGGTGAGGGGGGATACATTACAGGCGACGCGCTCGTGGAGCCCCGTTTTCACGCCGTCGTATCGACGTCCAGCCGGAGGGCCACCGGTGCGCCGGCCGCGAGCGCGTCCACGAGGTCGCGGCTTAGGTCGGCGGCCGCTCCGTCGGCGTCAACGAAGATCGTGCGCTCGTCGTCGGTGTAGTCGCTCGTCCGTCCGACCATCGAGCGGTCGTCGAGGAGGGTGAGAGCCGGGTCGCCCCGACCGACTATCCGGTCGACGTGGGCCGGGTCCGCGAGGTCGACCGCCTCGCCGTCCGGCTCCCCGACCGCGATAGTCGCCGTGATCGTCGCCGCCGCGTCTCGACACGCCTCCCGGAACGCCGCCGAGAAATCGCGGGGCGTCCGGTCGGCCTCGACGCCGATGATACAGTCGCCGGCGGGGGTGAGCCAGTCGTCGGTCGTGAGTTCGAACGTGCTCGCGTGCTCGGCGGTGACGTGTTCGTGGCCGGTCGCCCGGACGATCTCGACGAGGTCGTCGCCACCGGCGTCGGTATCGGGCGCGGCCTCGTCTCCGTCCGGGTCGACCTCGGCGTCGCTCATACGTCCCGGTCGGCGGCGCCGCGACAAGTCGGCGTCGGTTCAGGCGTCCGCGCCCTCGGCGAGCGCGGGGATCAGTCGAACCGGGTTCTTCGCGAAGACGCGGCGCATCAGGTCCTCGGAGACGTCGAGCGTGAGCACCTCCATCACGCCGACGTTCGGGTGGACGTCCGGCGCGCCGGAGCCGAAGAGGACGCGGTCGGGGTGTTCCAGGACGCCGCGTTCGAGGATTTCACGGTAGCGCACGGCGCTCGTGTCGACGTAGAGCCGGTCGTGCTCGTCGAGCAGGTCGAGCGTCTCGTTCATCAGGTCGGCGTCGAGGGGGTACCCGCCGAAGCTCGCGAGCACGAGCGGGAGGTCGTACTCGAGCAGTTCGCGCTCGACCGCCGCGGGCGGGAACTCCCTGCCGGCGTGGACGACGAGGGGGAGGTCGGCCGCCTCCAGTCGGGCGAGCACGTCCTCGTTCGGGAGCCCGTCGACGTGCGGGGCGAGCGTGAACCCGTGGAAGCGGTCGTCGTAGGAGTACTGCTCGACGTCGTCCGGCCGCGCGTGGTGGTCGTCGCGCTCGGCGCGCAGGTTCCGCACCGCCGACAGGGGTCCGTCCCCCGCGTCGCGCGGGCCGTTGAGTCGCGCGAACGCGACGAACGGGCGGTCGATCGAGAGCCGCGCGACCGCGTTGTTCGCGCGGAGGTAGCTCCGTCCGGGAGCGCGTCGACCCGGACTCGCGACCGCGCGCACCACGCCCGCCTGCAGCATCTCGCGTTCCAGCCGCTCGGGGGAGATGTCCCGGCCGTGCGTGACGACCGAGGACTCGTCGGGGTCCAGCGTCGCGCGGGTGTCGACGATCCGGAAGTCGTGTTCCAGCCCGAGCATCTACCGGCTCGTCTCGGGGGACCCGCATGTGCCTGTCGGTCGCACACACCTCGCCGGCGGAACTCCGGTCGGGGTCGCCCCGCCGCTCACGGCCCCGCAGTCGAGACGATCTTCACCACGTCGCCCTCGCTCAGCTCGTGGCTCTCGCCGATCCGACGCGATGAGCGCGCGTCGACCGCGTGGAGGTACCCCTCGCCGATGTCGGTGTGGACCGCGTACGCCAGGTCCGGCGGCGTCGCCCCCGACGGGAGGAGGAACGCGTCCGGGAGGACGTTCCCCGTCCCGTCCGTCCACTTGGAGGCGTCCTGCACCGGGTAGACGGTGATGCGGTCGAGCAGGTCGTAGACGGCGGCGTTCAACGCGGTCTGAACGCCCGTTCCGCCGTGTTCCCGCATGACGCCGCGGATCGCGTCGAGCCCCATGCGCTGGCCGTCCGAGACCTCGCCGACGATCTCGAAGTCGCCGTCCCCGGGGTCGTAGTCGACGACGCC
The DNA here is from genome assembly GCF_046498025.1 of Halorubrum sp. NCBI lineage: Archaea > Methanobacteriati > Methanobacteriota > Halobacteria > Halobacteriales > Haloferacaceae > Halorubrum > Halorubrum sp. The sequence goes on along the minus strand of NZ_JAWOBM010000027.1, from coordinate 51,492 downwards.
CGCCTCCGCCGCGCGTCGGAGGCCGAGTTCGCCGTCGGCCGTCGCCGGGACCACCGGCTTGTCCGTGCCGTCGCGGATCCGGTCGAGCGCGCCGTCGGGCGCGGCGTCGACCTTGTTCGCGACGACGACGATCGGCTTGGTGCGCCGGCGGATCGCCCGCGCGAGCGCCTCGCGGTCGTCGCCGGTCCACGCCTTCGGGTCGTCGGGGTACTCCAGCCCGCGGAGGACCGCGGTCACGTCGTGCTCGGTCGCGCCGAACCCGGTGAGCAGGTCCCTGATCGAGGCCTCGAGGTCGAAGTCGGGCGACCGGGACTTCCGCTCGACGCCCTCCCAGTTCCGGTCGACGATCCCCGCGAGCCACAGGTCCATCTCCTCCTCGACGAAGTCCACGTCGTCGAGGGGGTCGTGCGAGCCGACCGCGACCGGCTCGCCCTCCGCGTTCGTCGCCCCGGAGGCGTCGACGACGTTGAGTACGACGTCGGCGTTCGTCAGCTCGTCGAGGAACTGGTTGCCGAGCCCCTTCCCCTCGTGGGCGCCGGGGACGAGCCCGGCCACGTCGAGGAGCTCGACGGGGACGTACCGCTTCCCGTCGCGACAGTTCTCGTTGCCGCACCGCTCTTCGCGGTCGAGACAGGGGCACTCCGTCCGGACGTGCGTGACCCCCCGGTTCGCGTCGATGGTCGTGAACGGGTAGTTCGCGACGTCGACGTCGGCCATCGTCGCGGCCGTGTACAACGTGGACTTCCCGGCGTTCGGCTTCCCCGCCAACGCGACCGTGATCATGGTCGTGGGTGGCGGCGCGGCGAAAAGCGCCTTTCGGTCGCCCGCGCCGGGATCGGCGTTCGCCGTGGTCTCCGTCGTCCGCCGCCGGGACTCGTCACGGGAACTCGACCAGATCGTCGTCGACGCCGCGGAGGCTCTCCGCGAGTCGAGAGTCGGGCGGCACCGCATCGAGGAACGCCTCGGAGCCGAATCGGGCGTCGGCGTTGACCGAGAGCATCCCGAGATCCGCCGGGTCGCCGTCGAGCCCGGTGAGGAACGCGACCGTGCGGACCGCCGGGACGTCGTCGACGCGGGCCGCGACGTCGACCGAGCCGTACAGCGACCGGTGCGTGGCGACGTGGTGGACGCAGGTCGGCGTGGGCGCGAAAAGCAGCAGGAATCGCGCGCCGGGCTCCGTCCGCCCCAGCTTCGGCCGGATCGCGTGGCGCTCGTCGGCGTGGAAGTACCGCTCCATGCGCCGGTACTGCCGCAGGACCTCGTTCGCGCCGGTCGCGCGGCGCACGGCGGCGTCTCCCTTGAGCTCGATCACGTGGTCGACGCGCTCCGGCGTCCGCAGCCGGACGTAGACGTCGACGACGCCGCGTCGTCCCTCGGCGTCGTACGGCTCCTCCAGCCGGACTTCCGGGTCGTCGTGGACGGCCGCGTAGTGATCGACGACTGCAGTCGCCAGCTCGTCCTCCCGCATACGTCCGGGTCACCGCGCCGCCAGGGAATAAACCCGCCGACGCCGCGGTCGCGATCGGCGCCCCTGGGGAGCCACTTAACCCCTCCGGCCGTTGCGTTGGCCTGGGGAGTATCAAGAGGTTTGTAAGGCTCGAACGACTATCGAATATGATGTCTGATAAGCTGAGTAGACGGCGGTACGTCGCTGGAACTGGAGCCGCACTTACCATCGGGGCGCTCGCCGGCTGTTCGGGCGGTGGGGACGGCGATGACGGCTCCGACGGCGATGACGGCTCCGACGGCGATGACGGCTCCGACGGCGGAGGCGGAGAGCCCAGCGACGACGTTCCCAGCGAGATCGACGAGTACCTCACGGACGCCCGGATGTACGAAGGCACGATCGCCGATTACACCGGACAGGACGAGGTCACGGTCGCCGTCGGCGCCGGCGACGTCGGATTCGCGTTCGACCCCGCCGCGATCCGGATCGACGCCGGGACGACCGTCGTCTGGGAGTGGACCGGCGAGGGCGGCGCCCACAACGTCGCCTCCGTGGACGGCTCGGAGTCCGAGTTCGACAGCGGCGAGGCCGTCGACGGGGAGGGAGAGACCTTCGAGCAGTCCTTCGAGAACGCCGGCATCCAGCTCTACGTGTGTACCCCTCACCAGGGGAACGGGATGCTCGGCGCCATCGAAGTCGTCGAGAGCTAACGCCGGACGCCGCTTCCGAGGGGGACTCGCTTTTTCGAACGTCCGAGCCGTCGCGTCACAGACCTCACGAGCGGCGGCACCGAGGGGCGGCTCACGGGAGGAACGACCAGCGCACGTCGACGATGCGGTCGTGTTCGCTCGTCACGGTCGGCCGGGCGAGGTGGTCGTTCGCGTTGACGCCTACGGCCGCAAGCCCCTCGAGCGCCGCCTCCAGCGACCGGTCCGAGCGCTCGACCGCCGAGTCCCGCTCGTACGGGGCGTCGATCGGCTCCTCGGGCGCGTTCGCGACGTCGACCTCGTCCGCGAGGTCACCGCCGATGGCGCGCGGTGGCTGGTGGAAGTGCCAGTCGCCGACCGTGAGGAACAGCCAGACGTCGCCGTTGATGGCGTGGTACTCGCCGGTGACCGCCGAGTCCTCGTGAGCGACGATCCGCGACAGGACCGCCGATTTCGTTCGGTAGAGAGCGTCTTTGCGAGCGGACCGGACGTTACTCTCGGTGATGTCGCCGCGGTCGTAGGCGGCGGTCGCCTCGTCTGCGAACTGCTTTGCGACCTTGTTGACGACGTACAGCGACTCGAGCAGGTCGTCTGTCGGTTTGAGCGGATCCACGGTGATGCCTCGGCGGTGTACTCTGCGAGAGTTCGGCACGTCGGCGGGATAGGCGTTTCGGGCGCTCGGGCCGCGATCGGCCGGTCGAACGGGGGTCGGATGGTTAATTCTTTAAGCACACGGACGAAGAGGAACGCAAGCAATGTCGGACGACTCGCTCAAACTATACACGGCCATCTACGTCGCGCTTCTGGTCGCGGCGGCGATGAACTTCGTCCTCTTCGAAGCCGAATTCCTCAACTTCACGTACGCGCAGGCGTTCGGTGGGACGATGGTGATCGCGGCGGTCAAGACGGTTCTCATCGTCGCGTATTTCCAGCACCTCCGGTGGGAGAACCGCTCGCTGACCTACGTGATGGCGCTCGCGCTCGCGCTCACGATGCTGCTGATGGCCGCGGCGACGTACTCCATCTCGTAACGTCGCCGGTATTCTGGCGGGTCTTCTCCCGCTCCGATCCCTCGCTTCTCCCGCTCCGATCCCTCGCTTCTCCCGCTCCGATCCCTCTCCTCGTCCGTTCCAGTCCCTCACCTCGACCGTTCTACTCCCCCCACTCACCGCCCCTCCGATCGGTTCTGGAGAGTCCGACGAACCGAGTGCGGCAGTTCTGATACGTTCGATCGTGTTTTTTGTAGTCGTGGGCGAAGGGTAGCGTATGCAACTCCGCGACGCTACCGAAGACGACGTCGACGCGATCCGAGCAGTCGCCCGCGAGTCGCTGCTCGCGTCCTACGGCCACGCGGTCGACGAGTCGCTGCTCGCCGAGGCGGTCGACGAGTGGTACGACCCCGACGACCTCATCGCGGACATCGACGACGAGCGGACGGTCTGTCCCGTCGCCGTCGTCGACGACGACGTGGTCGGGTTCGCTGAGAGCTACGTGGTCGGACGCCGCGAGCGGATCGGCGAGATCGACTGGCTCCACGTCCACCCGGACCACCGCGAGTCCGGGATCGGCTCTGCCCTCCTCGAGCGCCTCGAGGAGGAGCTTCGGGACGCAGAGGTCGATCGCATCGAGGCGCGCGTCCTCGTCGCCAACGAGGCCGGGACCGCCTTCTACGAGAGCGAGGGGTACGAGCTGGTCGACGACCGACGCGTCGAGATCGGCGAGGAGACGTTCGAGGAGCGGGAGTACCGGAAGCAGGTCAGTCGGCTCACAGGCATCTCCGAGGGCACCGTCGAGACGGCCGCCGGCGACACGGTCTACGTCGCGTTCGACGAGAACGAGCGCGGTTCGTTAGGCCCCTTCTACGTCGCGTACGCCGACCCCGACCGCGAGCAGCGGTACGGCTACTTCTGCGGGAACTGCGAGGGGACCGACATCGCCATCGACACGATGGACCGCATGGAGTGCGGCGACTGCGGCAACCGCCGGAGACCGTCGCGCTGGGACGCGGCCTACTGAGTCGCGCCGTCCTCGATTCGACGCACGCCCTCCTCCGACCTACAGCGTTTCCTTCACGCCCAGCACGCGCTCCTCGGCCTCCCGCCCGGGGTCCCACTCGCTCCCGTCGCGCTCGGAGTCCCGGTGGTCGGCGACGCTCCGGGCCATCGCCTCGTCGACGGGCGTCGACTCCCAGCCGAGGTCGGCGAGCGCGCACGTGTCGAGCAGGTGCGGGTACTCCCGGTAGAGGACGAAGTCGTCCGGTTCGAGCCCGCCGGCCGCCAGCGCGTCGGCGCTCGCCGGGACGACCTCGCAGTCGACGCCCGCGGCCTCGGCGATCGTCTCCAGCGTCTCCTCGAGGGTGAGCGCCCGGCGGTCACCGACGTTGTAGGCGGCGCCGGGGTCGCCGCGCTCGGCGGCGATCCGCAGCGCGCTCGCCACGTCCTCGACGTACGCGCGGTGCCAGAGGTTCTGGCCGTCGCCCGGGACGACGACGCGGTCGTGCGAGAGCACGCGGTCGATCCAGTAGTCGAGCCGCTCCGTGTAATCGTACGGCCCGTAGACGATGCAGGGTCGCACCGCGGTCGCGTTGACCCCGTCCTCCGCGGCGTCGAACACGACCCGGTCCCCCTCGGCCTTCCGGTTTCCGTACGTCTCCATGCTCTCGTCGGTCGCCTGTTCGGGCGAACACGGGCGCAGCGGCGTCTCCCCCTCTCGCTTGGGAATCTCCTCGGCCGCGTAGCTGGACCCAGACGAGACGTACACGTAGCCGTCGACGTCGGCGAACACGTCGACCGCGGTCTCCACGTCGTCGGGGTGGTAGGCGACGCAGTCGATCACGATATCGGGCTCCGCGGAGAGCTTCGCCGCTCGGAGGTCGCGCTCGTTCGTCCGGTCGCCCTCGACGTGCGTCACGCGGTCGTCGGCGGCGAAGGGGTTCTCGTGGTTCCCGCGGTTCAGCATCGCCACCTCGTACCCGTTTTCGAGGAGATCCGAGACGGTGTGTCGGCCGATGAACCGCGTGCCGCCGATGACGAGCGCCGTGTCTGTCATACCGCTCTTCGGGCCAGCGTCCTCAAAAGCGTGACCGAACCGGAACGGGACGGGCCGGCCGTTCGGTTTCAGTCGTCCTGCTTCGCGCGCGGCCCGTCGCCGCGCCAGCGCCGGTAGAGCAGGTACGCGATCCCGAGCCCGAGGAACCACGTACCGACTCCGATCACCGCGTATCCGACCCCGATCAGGAACTCTCCGGCGGGGAGTCCGAGCATAGATATCGTCGGCGTCTCGACCACATAAACGCTCCGAGCGAGGGCCAGTTACAGGGGCTTCGGGTTCGTACCCCGCGCTATGCCAGACCACAGTCGCCGTCGACCGTGGCTCGCCGTCCTGTTGGCGCTCGTCGTCTCGGGACTCGGACACGCCTACCTCCGGCGCTGGGGGCGCGCGTTCGGCTGGTACGTCGCGGTGACTGCGACCCTCGTGTTCATCGTCCCCGACGCCGCGGTGGACGGGATCGTCGCCGGCGATCCGCCGCCCGTCGCCGACGTCGCGCCGGCCCTCGTCGTCGTCGCCGCCAGCGTGATCGACGCGTACGTCCTCGCGGTCCGGAACAACCGGGAGCTCGAACGCGAGGAACGGACGGCGTCGGAGAGGGCAGCGCCCGGAGCCCCAACGGAACAGACGGCCCCCGCGACGCAGACGGACGGAACGAGCCTCGAGAGCGAGGCCCGCCCGGACCGGGTGTCGTGTCCGCACTGCGGCCGCCAGACCGACCCGTCGTTCGACTTCTGTCAGTGGTGTGCCGAGCCGGTCTCCGAGTGAGCTCGGCCCGGAAACGACACGCGGGCCGTCGGATCACAGCCGGATTCAAAAGGGGAAACGACGGAGGGATTCAAAAGGGGAAACGACGGCGGCAGCGAGCGAAACGAACCGCGGCGGCGAACGCCGCCTCAGAAGAGGTAGAACAGCGGGAAGATGAACACCCAGACGATGTCGACGAAGTGCCAGTAGAGGCCGAAGTATTCGATCGGCCGCTCGTCGTCCATGTAGTGGCCCTGATACGCCCTGTAGAACAGGAAGCAGGCGATGAGCAGCCCGCCCACGACGTGAATCCCGTGGAGGCCCGTCGTGACGTAGTAGATCGACGCCTGGATCGGGTCGCCGTGCGCGTTCTGCGACAGCGTGACGCCGCGGTCGAAGATCTCGTGCTCCCACTCCCACATCTTGATCGCCAGGAAGGTGAACCCGAGCAGGATCGTCGCGCCGAGCGAGGCCAACAGCCCCTGCCGGCTCTTCCGGTGGGCGGCGACGAGCGCGAGTATCACCGTGAACGAGGAGGTGATGAGCACGAACGTGTTGATGAGGCCCGGCAGCGCCTCCGCCAGCGGCTCCCACGTGCGCCACCCGGCGTTGTACCGGATGAAGATGGCCGCGGAGAGGAACGCGCCGAAGACGATCACGTCGGACGCCAGGAAGAACCACATTCCCAGCTTCACCTTCTCGACGCCGTTGAACGGCCACCGCTCGGCGAACTCACTCGGCGGGGCGTGGAAGTCCTCGAGCCCCCACTTCACGCCCGAGGCGACGAGCCCGACGAGCCCGACGACCACGAGGATCGGGTACAGCGGGTTCGCGACGGTGACGGTCGTCGTGGCGAGGCTCTCACCGATGCCGAACTCGACGGCCTCGTTAAATCCGGAGAGCCCGAACAGGAAGACCCCGGTCATCAGCGAGAGCGTGAGCGGCCAGATGCTGGCGTGGCTCGGGTGCTTGTCCCAGTACGGGTACTTCTTGATGTGATCGGAGTGGCTGTCCCCGCCGTCGGTGGCGACGTTGCCGTCGTCGTCGGTCTTGACTGCCGGTCCGCCGTCGGGCACGTAGTCTTTCACGAACTGGAGCTTGCCGGACGCGTAGGACGGCCGGTTCGGCCAGTTCTCAAGCGGCGGTGGCGAGGAGACCGCCCACTCGGCGGTCCGCGAGTAGTCCCACGGGTTGTCGCCCGCATCCGGCCCTGAGACGAACGATTTTGCCAGATTGTAGAACATAATAAAGAACGAGAGTCCGAGCGCGAACGCTCCGATCGTCCCGATCTGGTGGTAAATCTGGAACGCGGGGTTGTACTCGAACACCCGACGCGGGGTCTCCCACGCGAGGAACATCGAGAAGTACACCGCGTTGAAACCGAGGAAGAACACGACGAAGTGTACCTTCCCGAGGAACTCGTCGTACATCTTTCCGGTCATCTTCGGGAACCAGTAGTACACGCCGCCGATCAGCGCCGTTGCGCCGCCGAACATGACGTAGTGGAAGTGCGCGACGACCCAGTACGTGCCGCGGAACTCGTAGTCCAGCACGATGGCCCCGAGGAACACCCCGGTGATACCGCCGAGGATGAACAGGAGCAGCGCGCCGAACGCGAAGAGGAACGGCGTCGTGAACTGGATGCGCCCCTTGATCAGCGTGTAGATCAGCGAGAACACGAGGAGGTCGAACGGGAGGGAGATTCCGATGGTCGTCGCCATCATCAGCGTCTTGATCTCCAGGTTGATCGTCGTCAGGAACATGTGGTGCATCCACACGAGGAACGACTGCACAGCGATGAGACAGATGGCGATGATCACCCACTTCCGGCCGACGAGCCGGCGGCCGGAGAACGTCTGGAACAGCTCCAGCATGACCCCGAGCGCCGGGAAGAAGACGATGTACACCTCCGGGTGACCGAAGAACCACCAGAGGTGACCCCACAGCAGCGATCCGCCCTCAGTCGCGGAGAAGTACACCGATCCGAGGACGCGGTCGGCGCCGAGGATCATCATCGCGGCGAGCAGCGCCGCGAACGCGAACAGCATCATCCACACGGTCGCCAGGATGGACCAAGTGAACAACGGCATGTCCATGATTCCCATCCCTTCGGCGCGCGAGTGGTGGATCGAGGTGAGGAAGTTCACCGTCGAGGCGGTCACCCCGACGGTGAACATAATAAGTGCGAGGATGGCGCCCGTCGACCCGATGCTCGGCGTGTACATCGGCACGTTGAGCGGCGCGTACATCGTCCAACCCGCGCTCAGCGTGCCGCCCTGGAAGAAGCTCGCTCCGAGTAGGACGCCCGAGAACAGGTACATCCAGTACGAGAGCGCGTTCAACCGCGGGAACGCGAGGTCGTCGGCCCCTATCTGGAGGGGAACGAAGTAGTTCGCGAACGCAAAGGCGAACGGCGAGAGGAACCAGAACACCATGATGAGCCCGTGGGCGGTGACCGCCTCGTTGTACGCGAGCCCGGAGAGGATCTGGCTCGTCGGATCCCACAGCTGTACCCGGATCAGCAGCGCCATCACGCCGCCGAACAGCAGGAAGAACAGCGCCGTGATCAGGTACAGGATCCCGATGTCCTTGTGATTCGTCGTCACGAGCCAGCGCTTGACCGACGTCGTCGGCGGGAGTTCGCTCATGCCGGGACACCCCCGTCGGCGGCGCCACCGATACTGGCCGTGTCGTCGATGCTGGCGGATTCGTCACCCTCAGTCTCTTCGTACCACTCCTCCCACTCGTCCTGCGGGATGACGGTTATCTCGCCCTTCATCGCCGAGTGTCCGGACCCGCACAGCTCGAAGCACTCGACCGTGTACGTCGCCTCGCCGCCCTGCGCTTCGACCTCTTCGGAACTCACGGAGAACCAGTTACTGCTGTTCTCGCCGGGGATGGCGTCGGATTTTATCCGAAGCTCCGAGGAGCCGAAGTTGTGCCACACGTCGCTTGAGGTCACTTCGATGTCGATCCGCTGGTCGGCGGGCACGACCATCTCGTTCGTCTCGGTGTGACCGTTCGGGTACTCGTACTCCCAACCGAACTGGTACCCCTCGACGAGGATCTCGATGTCGCCCTCCTCGTCCGTGTCGGGGCCCTCCTCGACGTAGAGGAGGAGTCCGTACGAGTACACGACGAGACTGATCACGACGATCGCGCTCAGCCCGAACGAGAGGAAGAGCTTCTTCGCTTTCGGACCGCCCTGTCCCGTCGGGAGCTCGCCGACCACCGGCGCGTCGAAGTCCTCTTTCGGTTCGCCCCCGTCGTCGCGGTACTTGTACACGTTCCATAGCGTGTACGCGACGACGATCGTACCGACGAGCGTACCGAGCGCGAGAAAGACGAAGAAGATCTCGTCAAAGACCTCCGCCTGTGCGCGCCAGTCGCTCCCCTGTTGCAGGATAATTAAGTCTTTCATGTTCGTCTCTCTGCTCTTGTATCACACTTGGCGATGGCACACTTAGCTCTTGTGTAGCGAAGTCGGCCGTCCCGCGTCTCGAATGCCGCAGAGGTGGTCCGGGGAGGTCGTGACGCCCGCGAGGCGGGAGACGGCACTCGTGACGCTCGGGAGGTGGGGGGTGGCACTCACGGACGTGTATACGAAGGCTATTTGTACGCGCGAACGGACCGGCTAATAACGAAACCCATCATGGTCTCACTCACGCTCTTGAGCACGGCACTAATGGGGCTGCTCGCCGCGGCCACGTTCCTCGCCGTCGCGAAGATCGGTGCGAAGCGAACGGCGCCAGACGCGGACGGGTCGGGTGACAGATACACCGTGGTCGTCGACGCGTTCCGGGACGTCATCCAGAAACCGGTCGTCTGGGCAGTCGCGTTCGTGGTGATCGCCGTCGGCGTCGGCGGCGTCGCCCTGCTCGCCGTGGGCGACTTCGGGATTTCCGAGGGGCTCTCCGGCAGCCTCCTCGGGGTCGCTTACGCGGCCGTCGGGCTCCTGGTGACCGGCTTCGTCTTCCTCGGCGCCTACTTCGGCGCTCGGGAACGCGGACTCGGCAACGCGCACGGCGTCGCGGCCGGTTCGTTCGCCGCCGGACTCGTGTTCCTCGTTCTCGTCGCCGTCCAGCTCCTCGTCGGCGTCGTCGGGTAGGCGTCCTCCTCTCTGCGGACCCCCTCGTTTCGTTCTCGAATCGCCCTCCACGGTGACGTCGCTCGCCGGTGAACGAAGTGGACCGCGTCTCGCGCGCGGCGAACGAGGAAATATGGACCGTGTCTCGCGAGGGGCGCCCGACGCGCGTCACCTGGTGCGCCCGATGCTTACGCGACTGCGACGCCGTTACGGGCCAGGAAGTCACTCGCCGCCTTGATCTCCACGGGACTCCCGATGATCCGGTAGTAGCCGTCGTCCTCGACGATCGTCACGGTGAACCGCTCTCGAAACCGGTCTCCGAGGCCGTCCAGAGCGTGACACGGGAGGATGATCTGCGTGCTGTCACGGAGGCTCGACGGATCGGGCATTCGACGTACGGATCGATCACGACTCGCAAATATAACCGTGTCGAAGTATCGACACGAGCGTGGACCGTTCGCACGGCGCTCGATCGCCGGTCACGTGCTCCGGCGGACCGAAGGAACACCTTTAACGACGCGAACGGCCGACTGTACGCCAATGGGACTGGAAGAGGAGATCGAGGACCTCCGCGAGGAGATCGCCGACACGCCCTACAACAAGGCCACCGAGGCCCACATCGGGCGGCTGAAGGCGAAGCTCGCGGAAAAAAAGGAGAAGCTGGAGAACCAGTCCTCCGCCGGCGGCGGGCACGGCTACGCCGTCGAGAAGCACGGCGACGCCACGGTCGCGCTCGTCGGGTTCCCGAGCGTCGGGAAGTCCACGCTCATCAACGCCCTCACCAACGCCGACAGCGAGGTCGGCTCCTACGAGTTCACCACGCTCGACGTCAATCCCGGAATGTTACAGTACCGCGGGGCGAACATCCAGATCCTCGACGTGCCGGGGCTGATCGAGGGCGCCGCGGGCGGGCGCGGCGGCGGGAAGGAAGTCCTCTCGGTCGTCCGGACCGCCGACCTCGTGGTGTTCATGCTCTCCGTCTTCGAGATCGAGCAGTACGACCGCCTCCGCGAGGAGCTGTACAACACCAACATCCGACTCGACACGGAACCGCCCAACATCAACGTCCGGAAGACCCACAAAGACGGGATCGGAGTGACGATGAGCGACGACGTGAGCCTGGACGAGGAGACCGTCAAACAGGTGCTCCGCGAGTACGGCTACGTCAACGCCAAGGTGACGATCCCCCACGACCTCACGATCGACGAGCTCGTCGACGCGGTCATGGACAACCGGGTGTACCTCCCGTCGATGGTCACGGTGAACAAGGCCGACCTCATCGACAAGAGCTACCTCCCGACAGTCAAAACGGAGCTCCGAGAGCGCGACCTCGACCCCGACGACGTGCTCTTCATCTCGGCCGAGGAGGAGCTCGGCCTCGACGGGCTCAGAGAGCGGCTCTGGGAGGAGCTCGGGCTGATCCGCATCTACATGGACAAGCCCGGTCGCGGCGTCGACTACGAGGAGCCGTTGATCCTGTTCGAGGGCGACACGGTCGGCGACGCCTGCCAGAAGATCGGCGGCGAGTTCGAGGAGCGGTTCAAGTTCGCCCGCGTGTCCGGCCAGAGCGCGAAACACGACGACCAGCAGGTCGGGAAGGGCCACGAGTTAGCGGACGAGGACGTGCTCCGGATCGTCGCGCGGAAGTGACCCGGCGGCTCGGCCGATCGCTCCCGACGCGGGCGACCTACAGCCCGAGTTCGCGGCCGAGCACGACGTGTTGGATCTCGCTCGTCCCCTCGCCGATCTCCATCAGCTTCGCGTCGCGGTAGAACCGCTGGGGCGCGAAATCCGTGGTGTAGCCGTACCCGCCGAGCGTCTGGACCGCCTCCTCGGCGACCTCGCGGGCCGCCTCGCTGGCGTCGAGCTTCGCCAGCGCCGACTCCCGCGTGACCGGCTCGCCGGCGTCGTACCGCGCGGCGGCCTTGTGCGTGAGCAGCCGCGCGCGCTCGGTCTGTCGGTGCATATGGACCACCTTGTCGCGGATCGCGTCGAACTTCGCGATCGGCTTCCCGAACTGCTCGCGCTCGCCCGCGTACTCCTTGGCGGCCTCGTAGGCCCCCTGCGCGAGCCCGACCGAGAGCGCCGCGATGGAGATCCGGCCGCCGTCGAGCGTCTTCATCGTCTGCGTCCACCCGTCGCCCTCCGCGCCGAGCAGCCGGTCCTCAGGGAGACGAACGTCGTCCAACCGGATCTCGCAGGTCGGCGAGGAGTTGAGCCCCATCTTGTCCCAGACGGTCGTGATCTCGAACCCGTCGTCGTTCTCGGGGTCGACGATGAACGTCGAGATGCCGTCGTAGCCGGCGTCGGGGTCGGTGACGGCCTTCACCAGCACGCTGTTGGCGACGTTGGCGTTCGTGATGAACTGCTTCGTCCCGTTCAGCACGTACTCGCCGGCGTCGGCGTCGTGTTCGGCGGTCGTGTCCATGCCCGAGGCGTCGGAGCCGCTCCCGGGCTCGGTGAGCGCCCACGCGCCGATCTCGCCGCCCTCGGCGAGCGGGCGGAGCCACTCCTCCTTCTGTTCGGGCGTCCCGAACAGCTCGATCGGCTTCGCGCCGAGCGAGGTGTGGGCGGCGTACGACAGCCCGATCCCGCCGGAGACGCGGCCCAGCTCCTCGGTGACGAGGGCGTACATGAGCTGGTCGCCGCCGAGCCCGCCGTACTCCTCGCTCACCGGCACGCCCATCACGTCGAGGTCGTTCAGGTCGGCGAACACCTCGTCGGGGAAGCGGTGCTCGTCCTCGATCTCCTGAGCGATCGGACGGATCTCCTCCTCGCAGAACTCTCGGACGGTGTCGCGTATCATCCGGTGTTCCGCGGGTAGCTCGAAGTCCATGGGCAAGAATTGCGACGCGCCGGCATAAACGATGCGAACGTCCGTGACGGATTCGGCGCGCTCCGGCTTCCTCGCCGCCCGTATCGTCCTCCAGGCTCCCGGGCTATCGGCGGAGGACGCCATTTATGAGTCGTCACCGCGTTCGGTCCCGATATGGAGCTCCGCCGGCTCGTGCGCGGTCGCGTGGACTGGCCCGACATCGAGCGGGTCGTCCGGGAGCTGGCGGACCGGTACGACCGCGACGCGATGCGGGTGCGCTTCCTCGACGCCGACAACTGGCTGTCGACGCCCATGGTCGTCGACGACGACCTGTTCGTGAAGGTGATCACCCGGCAGAACACGCTCGTCCACACGCTGTTCACCACCGGCCGGAACCTCGGCGCCGTCTCCGCGGGCACCGAGGGCTTCTTCGAGCGCTACGAGACCCCCTACGAGATGGCCCGCCACGAGCTGGAGGCGACCCGGCGGGTGCGGGAGCTCGGCGTCAACGCCCCCGAGCCGGTCGAGGCGCTCGAGGTCGGGGACCTCGGCGTCGTCGTCTTGGAGTACCTGCCCGAGTTCCGGACGCTCGACGAACTCGACCGCGCCGCGGTCGCCGAGCTGGCGCCGGCGCTGTTCGACATCCTCCGGACCGTCCACGACGCCGGGCTCGCCCACGGCGACCTCCGGGCGGAGAACGTCCTCGTGCGGGACGGGGACCTGTACGTCATCGACGCGACCAGCGTGAGCGACGATGGCCGCGAGTCGGCGCGGTCGTACGACCTCGCGAGCGCGCTCGCCGCGCTGGAACCCCTGATCGGCGCGGCGGACACAGTCGACGCCGCCCTGTCGAGCTACGCGGCCGACGAGTTGCTCGCCGCCCGGCAGTTCCTCGACTTCGTCGCGATCCGGCCGGACCACGACTTCGAGGCCGCGGAGCTGAAAGGGGAGCTGGAGAAGCGCACCACCTAGGACGCGGTCTCACCCGGTCGGGTCGGGCGCGTCCGCGCGCTCGACGCTGACGATCCAGATCCCGGCAGCCATCAGCGCGCCGCCGACGAGGAAGCCCGGACCGAGCGCCTCCCCGAGCAGCCCCGCGCCGAGCGCCGCCCCGACGGCGGGCTGTGCGAAAAAGAACGCGGCGACGGTGCCCGCGGGGACGTACTCCAACCCCTTATACCAGAGGTACCAGGCGGCCGCCGTCGCCGCGAGTCCGAGGTACAGCACGGCGCTCACCGACTCGACGGTCAGCGGGAGCTCGGCCGGCGACCGGCCGAGGTACCACAGCTCGCCGACGGCGAGCGCGCCCAACATCGGGACGCTCGCCAGCGAGGAGTACGTCGCCGCGCGGAGCGCCCCGTACCGCCTGACGGCGCGGAGTCCCCAGACGGTGTAGGCCGCCCACGCCGCGCTGCCGACGAGCAGCAGCGTCACGCCGAGCAGGTTACCGCCGGCGACCGACGCGAGGTCGTACTGGCCGGCGAGAACGACAGCGGTGCCGACGCCGGCGACGGCCATCCCGGCGGCCTTCGTCGCGGTGACGCGCTCGCCGAGCACGAGCGCGCCGAGCGCGACGGTGAACACCGGCGTCAACACGGTCAGGAGCGACCCCTGACTGGCGTTCGTCAGCCCGGTACCGACGAACTGGGTCGCGACCGTCAGCGTCACCCAGCCGCCGAGCGCCACGAACGTCGGCCACTCCGCGCGCGTCGGTGCCGCGCCGCCGCGGCCGGCGACGACGAGCCAGAGCGCCGCCGCCCCGAGCGCGACCCGGAGAAATCCGAGCGTCACCGGCGGGATCAGCGCGAACCCCCACTTGCTGACGACGTACATCCCGCCCCACAGCGCCGCGGCTGCGAGCGGGGCGAGCGCGAAGACGTAGCGGTCAAGGCCGGTCGACATGACGTGGCGGAACGGCTTCACTGCGGTCGACACACCGGAGGTGAGTTCACGAGCGGTCTGGGACGCGAGTCGGAGTCGACACCGCGGGCCGAAGCTGACGGAAGCGTCAGCCGCCCAGGTACAGCTGCGAGACCTCCTCGTCGTTCAGCAGCTCCTCGGGCGTCCCCTCGAAGCGGACGGTCCCCTGGTCGAGGACGTAGCCGCGGTCGGAGATGCCGAGCCCCTTCGTCACGTTCTGCTCGACCATGAGGATCGCCGTGTCCATGTCGTTGACCTCCTGTACGTCCTCGAACACGTCGTCGGCGGTGTTCGGCGCGAGCCCCGCGGAGGGCTCGTCGATGAGAAGCACGTCGGGCTCCATCACCAGGGCCCGGGCGAACGCCAGCACCTGTCGCTGGCCGCCGGAGAGCGTCCGCGCCTTCGCGGTGCGCTTCCGGTCGATGATCGGGAACCGGTCGTACAGCGTCTGGATCACCTCTTCGAGGCCGCCGTCGCGGGCGACGCCGCCCATCCGGAGGTTCTCGTCGATGGTGAGCGAGCCGAACACGTTGTCGGTCTGCGGGACGTAGCCGATCCCCTCGCGAACGATCTCCTCGGGCGCCATCCCGCCGATGTCGCGCCCGTGGTACTCGACGGTCCCCGTCCACGGGGTCAACATCCCGAACGCCGTCTTGAGCACCGTCGACTTACCGGCCCCGTTCGGACCGACCAGACAGACGATCTCGCCAGGATCGAGCCGGATCGAGCAGTCGTCGAGCACCTGCACTTCGCCGTACCCGCTGTCGACCCCCGACAGCGAGAGCACGGGCTCGGTTCCGCCGTGACCCCCGTCCGCGGGGCCGGTGGTGTCGTCGCTCATGTGCCGCCTCCGAGGTACGCCTCGATGACGCGGTCGTCGCCGCGGACCCCATCCGGCGTCCCCTCGGTCAGGACGTGTCCCTGATCGAGGACGACGATCGGGTCCGCCAAGTCCATCACGAACTCCATGTCGTGCTCGATGAGCAGGAACGTCGTCCCCTGCTCGTTGAGCCGCCGGATCTGGTCTTTGAGCTTCTTCGCCAGCGTCGGGTTCACCCCCGCCACCGGCTCGTCGAGCAGTAGGACCTCCGGCTCGGCGAGCATCGCTCGCGCGAGCTCGACGAGCTTCATCTGGCCGCCGGAGATGTCGGTCGCCGGCTGCGTCGCGAGGTGGTCGATCTCGAACTCCTCCAGTATCCGCTCCGCCTCGGCCAGGTTCGCGGACTCGCTCTCGTCGACGGCCCCGGGAGAAGTGAACAGCGTGATAAAGGACTCGCCGGGCTGTTTCCGGGGCCCGACGAGCATCGCCTCGCGGACAGTCATCCCCTCCAGCTTCCGCGGGGTCTGGAACGTCCGGATGAGCCCGTGGTCGGCGACCTGGTACGGCTCCATGCCGGTCACGTCGGTCCCGTTCACTTCCACGGTGCCGCCGTCCGGCTCGTAGAAGCCGGAGATGAGGTTGAACAGCGTCGACTTCCCGGCGCCGTTCGGGCCGATGAGCCCCGTGATCGTGCCCCGCTCGACCGCGAAAGTCGCGTGGTCGGTCGCCGCGAGCCCGCCGAACGACTTCTGGAGGTCGTCGACGCGGAGGACGACGTCGTCTTTCGGGAGCGCGCCCTCACTCACCGTCACCACCCCCCTTCTGATCGCGGACGCCGCTGTCCGGCGTCTCGGGCGTTCCGCCCCCGTCGACGGCGCTCGGCCAGATCAGCTCCCGCTGCGGCGGGAGGACCCCCTGCGGCCGGTAGCGCATGACGGCGACGATCACGATCCCGATCAACAGCAGCCGCAGCGGTGCGGGGTCGATCGGGATCGCCACGTCGTTCAGGAAGCGGGTTCCCTCGCGGATCGTGACGATGACGATCCCGCCGAACAGCGCCCCGCGGTTGGAGCCGCTGCCGCCCAGGATCACCGCGACCCAGGCGTAGAACGTCGTGATCGGGTCGAGATCGCCCGGCCCGACGTAGAGGTTCAGGTGCGTGTAGAACACGCCGGCGAGCGCCATGATCAGGCTGCCGAGGATGAACGACTGCATCTTGTACGAGTAGGTGTTCTTCCCCAGCGCCCGCGCGAGGTCCTCGTCCGACCGGATCGTGCGCAGCACCCGGCCCCATGGGGACTGGTGTGCCCGCCGCAGGACGAAGAACGTCGCGCCGGCGAACGCGAGCACGAGCAGGACGTTCAGCAGCGACTGCCAGAACGACGTCCCGAGGATGATCGGCGAGCCGGGGATCACCACCAGCCGGAGTCCCGGCATCGCCTCCGGGAAGGTCGAGAGCACCGGCCACCCCTTGAAGAAGCTCGGAATCCCCCGCACGCCCGCGCTCCCGTTCGTCAGCCAGCGCTCGTTGAGCACGACCAGCCGGACGACCTCCGCCAGCCCCAGCGAGGCGATGGCGAGGTAGTCGGCCCGGAGCCGGAGCGTCGGGATGCCGATAAGCAGCGCTAGCACGAGCGCGACGACGAGCGCGACGACGAGCCCGACGAGCGGGTTGAACCCGCCCGCGATCGGCGAGCTCTCGGCGGTCATCAGCGCGGTGCCGTACGCCCCGATGCCGAAGAACGCGGCGACGCTGAAGTTGATCAGTCCCGTGAACCCCCACTGGGCGTTCAGCCCGAAGGACAACAGCGCGTACATCCCCGCCAGTCCGACGAGGAACAGGAAGTACGTCGGGCCGAGCGCCCCGGTGAGCATCGCGACGAGGAGGAACAGCACGAACGCGACGCTGACGCCGAGTACCCACGCCTCGGGGCGGCTCAGGTCCGTGAACGCGGCCTTCGGATCGGAGAGCAGGCTCATGTGGCCCCCTCCCCGGCGATCCCGTTGGGACGGATCAACAGCACGACGACCATGATCACGAACGCGATCGCGTTCGCGTACTCGATGGTTATCAGATTCTCGAGCAGGGTCGCAAGCCACCCCGGCCCGATCGGTAGCGCCTCGACCACGTTGGAGAAGAACGGCGTTAACTGGGTTATCATGCCGATGAGGAAGCCGCCCGCCATCGCGCCGTAGACGGACCCGATCCCGCCGAGGATCACCGCCGCGAAAATGACCAGCAGGAGGTTGAATCCCATCCGCGGCGAGAGCTGGTTGAACAGCCCGAGGAACACGCCGCCGGCGCCGGCGAGCCCGGCGCCGATGACCCACGTCCACAGCTTGACCCGTTTCGTTCGGATCCCGCTGACTCGCGCGAGGTCCGGGTTGTCGGCCATCGCGCGCATCTTCCGGCCGAGGTCGGTGTACTGCAACAGGACGTGCAGTCCGGCGACGAGGACGACCGCCGAGGCGACGATCGCCACGTCGTGGAGCGTCACTCGGACACCGTACGGGACGAGCGCCTCGATCGGGCGCAGCGACTGGATCCCGAACCGGGTGAAGTCGGAGCCGAACCGGATCTGGATCACCGCGCGGTAAATGAACGCGATCCCGATCGACGTGATCAACAGGCCGATCGAGTCGACGTCGAGCGGCTCGTAAATGAGCTTCTCGGTGCCGATCGCGACGACCGCCGCGACGGCGATCCCCACGATCAAGGCGAGGAAGAAGCCGTACGGCAGCCCCAACACTGCGCCGCCGAGCCCGCCGACGGCGCCGAACGTCACGAGCGCCGTGTACGCGCCGATGGTCATCGTGTCGCCGTGGGCGAAGTTCGCGAAGTCGGCGATGCTGTACACGAGCGACAGCCCGATGCTGCCGAGGACGATGATGCTACTGAAGACGAGCCCGTTCGCGAGGTATCCGAGGACGCTCATCTGTCGGGATCAGCCTTCGATGAAGTCGATGCCTTCGTAGTCGTGATCTTGGACCTCTTGTACCTGAAGGAACCCGATCGGGTCCCCGTTCTCGTCGAAGTCGATGGGACCGCTGACGCCCTGGTAGTCGACGTCGTCCGGGCCGCCGCCGTCCGCGAGGATCTCGCTGGCGGCCTCGAAGGAGGTCACCTCCTCGCCGTCGGGACCGGAGACGCGCCGTACGGTGTCTTGGAGCGCCTCGCCGGTGAACTCGTCTGCCGCCTGAATCGCGAGCGCGGCGTTGACGACACAGTCGTAGGCGTACGCCGCCCACGAGGTCGGCGTCCGGTCGTACTCCTCCTCGAAGGCGTCCGCGAACGACTGGTAGTTCTCCTCCTCGACCGGCGCGGACGGCACGACGATCTTCATGCCGTCCATGCTCCCCTCGGGGGTGTTCTCGAGGACGTCGTCGCCCGAGACGGAGTCCGCGCCGTAGAACTGCGCCTCGTACCCGGACGAGTACACCTCGTTGACCATCGTCGCGAACTCCGCCTGGTAGGTGATGAACAGCCACGCCTCCGCGTCGGAGCTGTCCATCTCCGAGATGACGCCGGAGTACGACGACTGGTCCCCGTCGTGTGAGTTCTCGTACGCGAGTTCGCCGTCCCACGCGTCGATGAACGCGTCCGCGAGGCTCTGGCCGTAGTCGTTGTTGACGTAGGTCAGCGCCACCTCGTCGTAGCCGTCGTCGGCGATGAGGTCCGCGAGCGCGTTCGCCTGGCTGAGCCCGGACGGCGACATCCGGAGCAGTCCCGGGAACTCCGTGAGCTCGAGCCCCGTGGAGTTCTGACTGAGCTGGACGACGTCGGTGCCCTCGACGACGCTCTCGTAGATGGCCAGCGAGACGCCCGAGCCGACCGCGCCGATGAGGAACGGGACGCCGTCCTGATTGACGAGCTTCTGGGCGGCGGCGATGCCGCCCTGGTTCTCGCTCTCCGAGTCCTCCACGGAGATCTCGAGCTCGCGACCGTCGATCCCGATCTCGTTGACGTGTTGTAGGGCGAGCTCGACGCCGCGCTGGTTGCGCTCGCCGAACGAGGACAGCGACCCCGTCTGTGAGTCGACCATCCCGATCTCGTAGACGTCGCTTCCGTCGTCCCCGTCATCGCCGTCGCTTCCGTCGTCCCCGTCATCGCCGTCGTCCCCGTCGTCGCCGTCGCTTCCGTCGTCCCCGTCGTCGGTCGTGCTGAGACAGCCGGACAGGGCGACGAGCCCCGTACCGCCGGTCAGTTTCAGCAGCGTTCGCCGGTCTGTCAGGTCCGGTACAGCGAGGGAATCCGTCTCGTCCGTGGTATCTCGTGGCATATGTGACCTGTAGTCGGAGTGGACGTAGGACTATCTCAAACCCTGCCCGTCCATGGTCGGTTTCGTCGTCTCTCCCTCCGCCGTCTGCGCAATATTTGCCTCTCAGAATTTAGTTCACCATCGGTTCAACAGCAATAATTGGTCGGGTGTCCTTATATCACGACACGGATCCGCAGTGTTCACATGCTACCGCCCATCGCGAGCAATTTCGTCGCGGGGGAGACCCCCGACGCCGCGCTCGCTCACGTCGGAGCGCTCAACGACCGCGGCGTCGCGGGCATCCTCAACCTCCTCGGCGAGCACTACGAGGAACGGCCCCCCGCCGACGCCGACGCCGACGCGTACGTCGACCTCGTCGAGGCGATCGCGGATCGCGACCTCGACGCCTGCGTCTCCGTGAAATCGAGCCAGATCGGCCTCGACGTCGGCGACGAGGCCTTCCGGGAGAACCTGGCCCGCATCGTCGAGGCGGCCAACGGCCCGGCGGCGACCGGCCCGGACGGGACCGGCACGTTCGTCTGGATCGACATGGAAGACCACGAGACCACGGACGTGACGCTCGACGCCTTCGAGCGGCACGCGGTCGAGACGGACGGCAACGTCGGCGTCTGCGTGCAGGCGAACCTGAAGCGGACCCGCGAGGACCTCGAACGGCTCGCCGACCTGCCGGGGAAGGTCCGACTCGTCAAGGGCGCGTACGACGAGCCCGCCGAGCTGTCGTACAAAAAGAAGGCCCGCGTCGACGAGTCGTACCGGGAGTGCCTCGCGTACATGTTCGAGGCGTTCGACGACGGCGTCGCGGTCGGGAGCCACGACCCCGCGATGATAGAGTACGCGGCGGAGCTGCACGCCGAACACGGAACCCCATACGAGGTCCAGATGCTGACCGGCGTCCGGGAGTCGGCGCAGTTCGAGCTCGCCGGCGAGGACGACGTGGCGGTCTACCAGTACATCCCGTACGGCTCCAAGTGGTTCTCCTACTTCTATCGCCGCATCCGGGAGCGCAAGTCAAACGCCCTGTTCGCGCTGCGGGCGATCGTCGGGAACTAATCTAAGACAGCGGTCACGGGTCCAGCAGCTTCGCCTCCGCCTTCCGCAGGTGTTCCAGCATCGTCGTCTTCGAGACGTCCAGGTCGTCGGCGAGCTCGCGCGTCGACGCCTCGCGGGGCCACTCGTAGTACCCCGCGTTGCGGGCGTGCTCGTACACCTCCCGCTGGGTCGTCGTCAGCGTGTCGAGCCGCTGCTCGCGGGGGGTCCGCCCGGCGTGTCCCGACGACGACATCGACTCCACGGTCACCTCGGCGCCGGAGTCCGCCTGAACCGCGTCGAGAGACTCCCGGATCCCGGTCCGCTCGCCGACGAAACACACCTGCCACTCCTCGCGACCGTCCTCGATCCGCACCGGCGCGCTGTGGACGAAGCCGTGTTGGAGCAGCGTCGGGCACACCATGTCCGCCGGGTCGTACTCCAAAAAGAACTCGCGGACGACGTTGCCCGGCGCGTCCCGCGCGCGTCCGAACCGCTCCTGCAGTTCGAGGAGGTTCCCCGCTCGGTCGGACTCGCGGATCACGTCGAGCAGCGCCTCGACCTCTTCGTTCGTGTCGGCGAACGCCGTGAACAGGCCGTTCACGGAGTTCGGCGCGTTCCGGTCGGTCCGCGGCGAGTTGTAGATCGCGTGGGCGAGGACGCCGCCGGCGGTCCGCCTCGTCGCCTCGATCGCCCAGCAGTTCGGATGCCACAGGTCGAGCGTGAGTCGCGTTCCCTCCCACCCCTCCAGCCCGGTCGCGTCGGTCGTTGCCATCGTAGTCGAGTCTATGACACCGCATCACAAAGACTCTGCCGACCATGGTCGGGAGGGATATTTGTACGGGCGGGCGGCAATCGCCGTCCATGTCGGAGCCGTACCAACACTACATCGACGGCGAGTGGGTCTCGGGCGCGGGCTCGGAGACCTTCGAGAGCGAGAACCCGGCGACCGGGGAGTCCCTCGGCGAGTTCCAACGCGGGACCCCTGCGGACGTCGAGCGGGCGGTCGACGCGGCGGACGAGGCGTTCGACGAGTGGCGCGAGCTCTCCCGGATCCAACGCGCGGAGTACCTCTGGGACGTGTACCACGAGCTGCGCGAGCGCACCGACGAGCTCGGACGAGTCGTCACCAAGGAGTGCGGGAAGGAGATCAGCGAGGGCAAAGCCGACGTGGTCGAGGCCGCTCACATGGTCGAGTGGGCCGCGGGCGACGCCCGTCACCCGGCGGGCGACATCGTCCCCTCGGAGATCCCGGCGAAGGACGCGTACATGCGCCGGAATCCCCGCGGCGTCACCGGCTGTATCACCCCGTGGAACTTCCCCGTCGCGATCCCCTACTGGCACATGGCCATCGCGCTGGTGGAGGGGAACACGGTCGTGTTCAAGCCGGCCGAGCAGACCCCGTGGTGCGCGCAGATCATCGCGGAGATGTTCGACGACGCCGGGATCCCGGACGGCGTGTTCAACATGGTACAGGGGTTCGGCGACGCCGGCAACGCGATCGTCGAGCACGAGGACGTCGAGACGGTCATCTTCACCGGCTCGGCCGAGGTCGGCCACCTGATCCAGGACAAGCTCGGCGGCGTCGCCGGCAAGCGCGTCGCCTGCGAGATGGGCGGCAAGAACGCGATCGTGGTCACCGAAGCGGCGGACCTCGATGTCGCCGTCCACTCGGCGGTGATGTCCTCGTTCAAGACGACCGGCCAGCGCTGCGTCTCCTCCGAGCGCCTGATCGTCCACACCGACGTGTACGACGAGTTCAAAGAGCGGTTCGTCGAGATCGCCGAGGACGTCGCCGTCGGCGACCCGCTTCAGGAGGACACGTTCATGGGGCCGCTCATCGAGGCGGAACACCACGAGAAGGTCGCGCAGTACAACGAGCTCGCCCGCAGCGAGGGCGTGAACGTCCTCGTCGACCGCACCGACCTCGACGCCGACGAGATCCCCGACGGTCACGAGGCCGGCCACTGGATCGGTCCGTTCGTCTACGAGGCCGATCCCGACGAGGACCTCCGGTGCACCCACGAGGAGGTGTTCGGGCCGCACGTCGCCCTCCTGGAGTACGACGGCGACATCGAGCGCGCGGTCGATATCCAGAACGACACCGACTACGGGCTCGCCGGCGCGATCGTCTCGGAGGACTACCGGCAGATCAACTACTACCGCGACCACGCCGAGCTCGGGCTCGCGTACGGGAACCTCCCGTGTATCGGCGCCGAGGTTCAGCTCCCCTTCGGCGGCGTGAAGAAGTCCGGTAACGGCTACCCCTCCGCCCGAGAGGCCATCGAGGCGGTCACCGACCGCACCGCGTGGACCCTGAACAACTCGAAGGAGATCGAGATGGCACAGGGGCTCTCGGCCGACATCAAGACGAAAGAGGACTGAGTCCTCGCCCCTCACCGGGGGTTTCCCACACGCCCGTCAGGTCACGTTCAGCGCCGCGGCGACCGCCTCGACCGGTCCGTCGGCCTCGGCGAGCGCGCCGCGAGCGACGAGCCGCTCCCGCGGTCGGCCGACCGGCTGCGGGACCGACTCCGTCCCCAGCAGGCCCGCCTCTCGAAGCTCTCGTTTTATCCGCGTGAACGTCGCCGAGCTCCCGAGCCCGGCGTCTTCGCAGGCGCGGCGCAGGTCGCGGTCGAAGGCGCCGCGGGACGCGCCGACGACGTAGGCGCGGCGCCGCGCGCCGGCCAGGTCAAGCGGAGCGCTCGGGCCGCCCCCGGAGCCGTCGGCGGCGACGTCGACGCTCGTGTCGGCGACGAGATCGGCGTCGAGCGCTCGGATCACGTCGTCCGCGACGGCGACGCCGCAGCGCCCTCGGACCCCCGCGTACACCCGGCGGCGGCTCGGCGTCCGCAGGCGGCGGGCGTCGGCCGCCTCGACCAGCGGGGCGTAGCGGTCTCGGAGCGTCGGATCGTCGCCGACGCGACACCACTCCGCCGTCGGTTCGACGCCGACGCGACACCACTCCGCCGTCGGTTCGACGCCGGAATCGGCGCGGCCGGCTCGGTTCCCGGTCGGGACGAGCACGCACCCCGTGGACCGCCCGACGAGGGCCGGGTTCGGCTGCGGCTCCCGCAGCGTCAGGAGATCGAAAACGCCCGTCTCGGTGAGCGCCGCGAGCCGGCTCGCTGGGTGGAAGCGATCCGCGACGGCGTCGACCGCGCGGTCGCTCGCGAGGACGGTGAGCGCGGGGAGGTCCGAAGCGCGTGGGTCCGTCGGCGGCGATGCCGGCGTCGACGAGTCCGCCGCCGTCGCGGCTCGAAGCCCCGACAGAGCGGGGTCGACCACCGCGGGCGCCGCCTCGCGGTACGCCTCGACGACGGCCGCGAGAAGCGACGGCGACGGGTCCACGAGCGTCGGGTCGTCGAGGGCGCCGATCGCTCCCGGGCCGTCGGCGAACGGCAGCGTCGGGTCGCGGGACACACTCCCGGTAGGAGGCGGGGGATTAAGAATGGCGACGGCGCGATGACGCCCGGCGACGTCGGTCGGCTCGCGAGGGAGGCGGAGCGTCCGTCTCCCAGAGGAGGCGGAGCGTCCGTCTCGCGGAGGGGGAGGGCTGTCAGGGGACGTCCACGTGGGTGACGTGGCCGCCGCAGCCGCACCGCTCGACGTACTCGGGGTCGAGGCCGTCGCGCTCCGCGCGGAGCGCGTCGTAGAGGAACTCCGTCGGGTGGCCGAGGTCGCCGTGGGTGACGAGGTTGACGTGGTTCCCCGACGCGGTGTGGTCGACGGCCGCGAGCGCACTGTTTTACTTCGGGGGCCGGAACCAAGTGGCATGCCGCCACTGGAACTGCCGCTGGGACTCGGCACGTCCGGCCTCGACGACGACGCCGAGTGCACCGCCACCGTGACCGCCGCGCTGGAGGCGGGCTACCGCCACGTCGACACCGCGCAGATGTACGCCAACGAGGCCGCGGTCGGGGAGGGGCTCGCCGCCGCGAACGTCGACCGCGACGACGTGGTCGTCGCCACGAAGGTCCACCCGGAGAACCTCGCGCCCGAGGACGTCCGCGAGACGGCCCGCGAGAGCCTCGACCGACTCGGGCTCGACCGCGTCGACCTGCTGTACGTCCACTGGCCGACCCGCGCGTACGACGCCGAGGCGACCCTGCCGATATTCGACGAGCTGCGCGACGCGGGGCTCACCGACCACGTCGGCGTCTCGAACTTCACCCCGGAGCTGCTCCGGGAGGCCCGCGAGACGCTCGACGCGCCCGTCGCCGCCCACCAGGTGGAGTGTCACCCGCGGTTCCCGCAGCCCGAGCTCCGCGACCTCGCCGCGGAGTTCGACCACCGGCTCGTCGGCTACTCGCCGCTGGCCCGCGGGGACCTGTTCGACGACGACGAGTTCCTCGCGATCGCGGAGCGGGCCGGTCGCTCGCCGGCCGTCCTCGCGCTCGCGTGGGCGCTCGCCCGCGACGTCACGCCGATCCCGAAGGCGACAGGCGACCACGTCGTCGAGAACCTCCGCGCCGTCGACGCCGAGATCGATCCGTCGATCCTCGAGTCGGTCGACGCGCTGCGGCCCGGCGACCGGCGGATCGACCCCGACGACGCGGCGTGGAACCGCTGACGGGCGGTCGATCGTCTCGCGTCGACGCTCTCGGACCGTTTCCGACCGGCCTCCTCACACCGCCTCCGATCGGCCACCTCACACCGCCTCCAGTCGCACCCGCAGCTCCGCCTCCGCGCGGTCGACGAGGTCGGCCATCGGCTCGTCGAGGTAGGTCGTCCACTGGTCGATGAACCCCGACCGGCCGAGCATTCGGACGACCTCGTAAATCGGGCGTCGGGCCGCGAACCCCTCGGGCAGTCCACCGGCGCGCTCGCGGTATCCGTCGCGGAGCGCCGTCGCGTATCGCTCGGGCCCTCGCTCGTCGAACCCGTTGAGGAGCTGGTCCTCCGCCCTGACGAGGTCGCGGGCGGGGTCGCCGACGTGGGAGAGCTCCCAGTCGATCGGGGCGATCCCGTCGCTCCCTCCCGCCCTGCCGTCGCGCCCCGCTCCGGCGTGCCCTTCCGTCCCGGCGTCGCGTCCCACCCACGAGTCGACGACGAACAGGTTCGGCATCGCGACGTCGCCGTGGAGGAGCGCGGCGGGGGCGTCGCGGAGGCGGTCGCGGTTCGCCTCCACGCAGTCGACGACGGCGTCGTAGTGGTGAGCGAGCCGCTCCGACGTGCCGATCTCGCGGGTGCGCTCGATCGTTTGTACGAGCACGTCGGGCCACGGAGCGCGGTCGAGGGCGAGCCCGCCCCGAGGGTCGCTCCCGACGATCTCGCCGTGCGTCTCGAACCGCTCGGCGTGGAGGGTCGCGAGCGTCGCGCCGACGCGCCGCAGGAGCGCCTCGCGTTCGGCGTCCCGCTCCCCCCGCGTCCCGTCGCCGAGGTCCGTCCACACGTCGAGGAGCTCGCGGCCGGGCGCGGGCCCCGTGAAGAGATAGGGGGGGTCCGAGTCCGGGTCGCCCGCGAGCACCTCCGGGACGGCGAGGGGTCGCTCGGCGGCCACGTACCGCAGCACCGCCAGCTCGCGGGCGATCCGAGTGCCGTCGCCGTCGACCGCCACCTTACAGAACGCCCGGCTCCCGTCCGCGAACACCACGCCGACGGTCTCGTTGGCGCCGTTCCACGAGGGACCGACGTCGGTCAGGCGCTCGACCGACCGCTCCGGAAACGCCGCGCCGAGGGCGGCCGCCACGGCCTCGTCCATACCGTCGTGTCGCGTTCGATCGGTCTAAAGTCTGCTGCCGTCGCCGGGGAGACCGCCGTCATCGCCGGGAAGAGAGCGGGCTACCGACGGCACTGTCGGGCGGATCCCGCGATCGACGAAACACCGACACTCTCATACTTGTCGTGGAGCTATCAGCTACAAGTGAGAGCCGACGTCTCGAACGAACGAGTCGGATTTACGGTCGACGGCGAGACCCTTCGCGTCCGCGACGCGCTCGAGGGCGAGGACCTCCGACTCGTGCTGGACCGCGAGCCCGATCCGCAGCCCGCGCTCCCGGAGCTGTTCCCGCTTCCGGTGGACGAGGCGATCAGCGTCGAGGCGGCGTCGCTCTCGGTCCCGCAGTACTCCTCGGTGGCCGTCCGGGCGGGCGACGGCGACTTCATCGCCAGGCTCGACGATCCCATGGACCTCCCGCGGGGGTCGTACTGCTTCGAGATCAACGGAGCGACCAAAGTGCTCGTCCGCGCCGACGACGTCGAGCCCTCGACGACCGGTGCGACCGATTCCGGACCGATCGCGATCGAGTTCGACCGACCGACAACACTCACGGTCGGCGCGCGGTCGCTCCACACTCGCCCGGAGGCGACGATCACGGTCCCCGACGACCCGGCCGCGCTGGCCGAGGCGGTCTCGGTGCTCGGCTCGTCGATCAAGGAGTTCTCCCCCGAACGCTCGTGGCCGACGCTCCGCGGGTATCCGCCGCGGATCGAGCGAGGCGACGAACTCGACGTCCCGAGCCCGTTGGTCCCCCCCGACACCGGCGTCGAGGTCGTCGTCCGCCCCGAGTACGCGGACGTCTACCGGCTCTCAACGCTCTCGTACTACCTCGGCGCGCGGATGGTGGTCGGCGACGCGCCCGCGATCCGGCTCGACACCGGCTACGTGGAGTCGCTGCCGACCGAGGGCGTCGCGCTCGAAGCGCGCGCCGAGGAGCTGCTCCGGACGTGGTTCTTCCTCGACACGCTCGCGCGCACCGAGGGATACGTCCCGTCCGACCGGTACGAGTACGAGCGGATCGGCGCGGAGCTTCCCTTCTACCCGCCGAAGCTCGCCGACCGGTCGATGAGCGAGCGACTGATGGAGTACCTCGAGGTCGACCCGGCGACGGTCGCGCCCTATACCCCCGACTGGCCGACCGAGGCGGTGCTCCGGCCGGGGCCCGCCGGCGCAGCGCTCCTCCCCCACCTCGCGCACGTGCTAGCGCCGGTGCGGGTGCGCGGCGCGGCGGAGCCGGCCGATCCCGAGGCGCCGGCGGCGCTCGCGACCTCGCCGTGGCTCGCGCCCGAGAACGTGGTCCCGCACCCGGACGACGACCCGCTGCCCGCCGGCACGTCGGTGTTGACGCCCGCGAGCTACGAGAACCCGCTCCGCCGGGAGACCACCGCGCGCGGCGCGGTCCGCGTCGTCGCGCTGGTCGAGTCGGCGGAGCGCGCGGATGCGGTCCGTGCCGCCTTCTCCGAACCGGCGGTGCCCGAAGGCGTCGGCGAGTGGGAAGTGATCGAACGCCCGGACGTCGAGGCCGTTTTTGCAGTGCTCTCGGACCCCGAAGTGGACGTCGCGTACTGCGGGCTTCCGGTCGGAGGCGGGGAAATCGCCGCGGCCGACGGCGCGGTGGCGATCGCCGACCTTGACGGCGCGCCGGCGCTGACGGTGTTCGAGTGGACCGACCACGTGACCGACGGCGTGCTCGCCGCCGAAAACGGCGGACTCGGGGCGATAGTCGCCGAGAAACCGCTGACGCCGACGCGAATTCGAAAGCTGACCGGACTCCTGGCCACCGGCATCCCGATCGCCCCGAGCGTTCGATTCTCGTCGAATCCGACCGTGGAGCGCGATCGGATCATCGGCGATCCCGCGGTTCAGATAGCGTCGAATCAGGGACGTTCGATAGTCGATCTGTCGATAGAAGCCGTGGGCGAAGACGGGCTCCGAACGGTCCGATCCACCGTGGTCACGATGTCTGGCCGACTCGGTACGGAGGCGTTCATGATCTACGATACATTCTCCGAGCAAACCGAACTCGCCGGATTACGAGAGAGAGAGACGAGATCGGTGCCAGCGACGGTGCTCTTCGATCTGCTTCGCGAGCCGGACGCGCTCCTCCGAGTCGACGGCGAGGTCATCCTCCCGTGCGAGGAACTCACGGAGAAGGGGCTTGAGGAACGCGCCCGCCGTGCTCTTCGGCAATCGAGCGAAGCCGGCAGACGCACCGAGCGGAGCCGTCAGCAATAGACGTGTCGTCGACTTTCACCGGAGGACCCGGTACCTAGAGGGTCGAGGGGGTGGGGTCGCGTCGACGCGAGCCGGTCGGGAACGGCCTATCTTTCTACGAGGAGAGAACCCCGGCGTTTACGCCGGGAGTGAATCCGACAACGCTGACACAATCCATCAGGAGTTCGTCAGTGTGATCAACTGAGTATCCCATTGACGAGCCGGCGCGCCTCCTTTATGCGTCGGTAGTTACCGGGACCGGCCATCCCTGCGAGTGCGGCTGCGACCGAAACAACACTGCAGTCGTTACGTAACGCTCGCAAGAAGTAGAGGCGCCCCCGCAGATGCCGTCCGTCTCGGAGATAGTGATATCCCAGCTGCCGCTGGTGCTGGGCGAGTCGGCCGGTCCGGGCCTGGAACTTTGCCTGGTATTCACTGAGGATGAGTTCCATCGCGTCGATGAACGCGGCCGTGTCGGAGCGGATGCTCACCTCATCCTGTCGCATGTGTTTCTCTATCAGTGGTTTGTTGATGAATTCGAACGTATACCGTTCGGAAAGCCGGAGCCACATCTCCCAGTCCTGCAGCCGTTGTAGTCGCTCGTCGAAGAGACCCACCGTCTCAAAGCAGGTTTGCCGAACTGCCGTGACCGCTGTCGGGATGAACCAGCCGTTGCCCTTGAGCAATTCGTCGTGGATATCACCGGCGAGTGTTTCCTTCCCCCGTGGCCCGTACTTTTTTCTCCCATCGTAGACTCGGTAGTAACCTGTGTACACGACACCGACAGACTCTCCGGCCTGGTCGAGGGCCGCAACCTGCAACTCGAGCTTACTGGGCCGCCAGATATCGTCGCTATCCTGAAACGCGATGTATTCACCGTCCGCCTCGCGAATGCCGGCGTTCCGTGCGACGTTTGCGCCCCTGTTTTCGGGAAACCGCAGAGACTGCACCCTGTCGTCGGAGACCGAGTTGAGGACCGCAGGTGTGTCGTCGGTTGAGCCGTCGTCGACGACGATGAGTTCGAAATCCTCGTAGCTCTGTGAGAGCACGCTGTCGATAGCCCTCCGAACAGTGTGAGCGCGGTTGTACGTGGGTAAGACCACGCTGACTGTCGGGTCAGTTGGAGCGCTCAAGATTAGCTGTCCCTCCGGCGATCGCGCGGATACCGTTCGGTGTCATTCATCGGCCACGAGCCATGGAACTTTGATCAGTTCGGGCGTCCGGACCCCTTCCGGATGGCCATACAGTCGGATCGGAAACGGAGTTGCGAACTCACCGAGGTGGTTCCCGTGGTCGGACGTGACGACTGTTGTTCCGTCGAACTCCGCCAGCAACTCTCGGACATGTGGGAGTGTCAGTCGGAGGTTCTCCTCGTACGCCGCGCGGACCTGTTCGATTGCGAGGTCCCCTTCGCGGGCCGCCGTCCAGACGGTCCGTTCGTCCGTTGCGTCACTGCCCTGTTCGGCCCGGTCCTTACCATTAAGTCCGCTGTGATCGATATCCTGGCCAGTCGGGCCGATAAACGGGTAGTGTGGCTGGATGAAATGGGCAATCACTCGCCGCTCCGGATAGCGCTCGTAAACGCGTCGGGTCGCCTCGACCATGTCCTCTGGTGTGACGGTACCGAACTCGTCGTCCCACTTGTCCGCCCAGACGTCGACGACCTCGTGGAAGACAGTGTCGAGTTCGACGTTGCACCACTCCGTGACCCTGTGAATCGGGTTCGCGGTCACGTACACCGTGTCGGGGAAGCTGGCACCTGAAAAGTTCCGGTGGAGGAAGTCCGGCGTCTGGGCGCCGTGAGAGATGCGGGTCGACAGCGCTCCCTCGAGCGTGTTGTACTCCCTGAAGGTGTCGTATCGGCAGCCGTCCAGAATCACGAGTTGGTCCCACTTCTCGTGCATGATACTGTCGCCGTCGGGACTCGTCAGTGAAAAGTAACTTCGCATGAGCGACCCGAAACTGCTTGTCGCCCTGTCTCTGACGGTGTCTTTAACACCGGAACCGATTTGATGGGCGGCGCTGCCGATCACGCGGCGACCACCTCATTGGCTGACGTCTCGCTCTGGGCGGCCAGGAGATCTCGGAGGTCCGGGTGCGCGGGGTCTCGGACGCTCTCGCCGTCAGCGACCGCTCGCCGGGTTGCTATCCAGTCACCGTGTCGAACGAGGAAGGCGACCGGAACTGTCGGCAGTTCGAGGAGCCGTGAGAGGCACAGCCGGTGTTTTCCGCTCACGAGCAATAACTCCCCGTCGCGGCCGATGTCGACGATAATTTCATTTTCTAAGACATCGAGAAAGCCCCGTTCGCGTTCGGCCACGTCGATGCGCTCTGCCTGGCTCTCGCACCCGTCACGGGACAGAGTTCGGTAGTACGCGTCTAGGCGCCGACAGCGCCGGTAGACATCGGACTCACTCTCGCAGTCGTGCCAGACGTGCTCTCGGCCGGCTGCGAGGTAGTTCAGCACTTCCTGCACGAACTTCGTCTCCGCCCACGGTATCCCGTCGTTGAAGTGGCTGTCGAGCGAGCGAAACAGGAGCGTGTCTTCGATGGTGCCAGCAACGAAGAGCCGCCTCGGTGGCCCACCGTCTGTCGGCGCGTCGGCGTGGGGGCGACGGTCCCAGTCACCGGACCGGACTGTTCCAAAGAGCTGTCGGCGGTTACGCCACGGCGGATACACGCGCCGCGTGAACCGCTCGACCCGAGCCGGGTCGACCCGCTCGCGTTTGAAGGGGTCTGGCGCCACTGGTCCCTCAATATCCGTTTGATACCGCCGGCGGTAGTATCGCGGGGCGAGTGCCGAGTACAGTTCGCGCGAGTGTGGCGAGGCAACCGGGCTTCGGAGCATCGCGTCCGTGGCCGCAGTGCGTGCCATTCGTTCGAGTTCGCGAGCGTCTCTGTTCCATACGGCCGTTGCGACGTCTCGGCAGATCCCCGTGACGGAAGTCATCTTCGTGTTTTCTAGGCGATTTGGGAACTGCCAGTGGATTAGTTATAAGCGCATTAGAGCCGCCTGCCGGGATTAGACACACGTGTGAGCAAATACGGTAATACGCGGCCAGAGTAGCTGTTCGAGCCGTTTGTTTTTTGACTACCGGGGTAATTTCGGGTTGTGGCGTCTCTGGACGTTACGTGGCCAAATCCGAGCCGGTATTCCCATCATAACAACCTGTCCAGTCGGCGTTGGTCCGCCCACAGCAGCGACTGGACGACGCAAATATAAATGTCAGAATCAGATCCCCCAAGTTCCGGCGAAATTTCTCTCAGGAGAAAGGTACAGTCGATTCGCCGGATTCTGGAGTTCAGACCGCTATTTACAGTGCTAATCGTCATTTTCGGCGTCTTGGCTGCGTTGCTCGAAGGCGTCGGACTGGGATTTTTGGCGCCGATCATACAGATAGCTCAGTCCGATTCGCCGTCTGCAGCTGATGGGGGCCTCGCTGGCGCCTTCGTCCGTGTGTATGACACGCTCGGCATCCCGTTCTCGCTCGAGTGGGTAATCGTGGGGGTGGCGCTTGCGATGAGCGCCAGATTCACCGCTAGCTTCGGCGTGGCCTGGCTCCGCGAGAAACTCCGGCGCGAGTACGTGGGCTCGCTCCGGCGTCGCGCCTTCGACGCCGCACTCGACGCTCGAATTGAGTATTTCGACGAGCACGGCTCTGACGAGATGCTGAACGCGGTTATCACCCAGACTGACGTGGCAAGTAAGACGATCAAATATCTGGTCAAGCTGTTCGAGAAGATACTGCTCGTCTCGATGTATCTGCTGATAGCGCTGTATTTCGCGCCGTTGCTGACTGTCTTGACTGTGGTGCTGTTAGCCATCGTCTTCGCCGTGGTTCGGTACGGCGTCGAACCAGCGTTCGTCGTCGGCGACCGCGTTGCCGCAGTCAACGAGGAGATACAGACCACCGCACAGGAGGGCCTGCGCGGAATCCGAGCGGTCAAGCTGTTCGGCATGAACGCGGATTTCTCCCGCCGGTTCAGTTCGCTTATCGACCGCTTCGTGACCGCGAAAGTGACCCTCCGTCGGAACGACGCCGCTGTCCAGAGCGGCCAGCAGCTGTTGAGCGCGCTGGTCATTTTCACGCTCATTTACGCCGCGATTCGAGCGACATCGCTGTCACTCGGCGAACTCGGTGTCTTTCTGTTTGCGATGTTTCGGCTCGCACCGCTTGTCAGCAACGGCAGTCAGTTGTTCTACCAGCTTGAGGGTGATCTGCCACACGTCGTCCGGACGGAGGCGTTCATCGAAGAACTCGACCGGAACGCGAAGCCGGACCCGGGGACAGCGTCCCCATCAGCCGTAATTGACAGCGTCCAGTTCGACGGGGTCTCGTTCAGCTACGGAGACAGCCGGGTACTGCATGATGTCTCCTTCGACATCGACCGGGGGGAATTCGCCGTCTTTACGGGGCCATCGGGTGCCGGGAAGTCGACGATTGTCTCACTTGTCGCCCGGCTATACGACCCAGAAAGCGGGCGCATAATGGTAAACGGGCGGTCAATCGACGAGTTCAGTCTCGACGCGTGGCGGTCCCGTATCGCCGTTGTCCGACAGGATCCGTTCGTGTTTAGCGACACGCTTCGGTACAATCTCACGCTCGGAGATACATCGATTACCGACGGGGAACTCCAGTCGGCTTGCGAGGCGGCACAGCTGTCAGAGCTTCTCGGTGAACTGCCGGACGGATATGACACTCAACTCGGTGAGGACGGGGTACAGCTCTCCGGCGGGCAACGGCAGCGAGTCGCTCTCGCGCGCGCGCTGCTTCGCGACGTGGAACTGCTCGTTCTGGACGAGGCGACGAGCGATTTGGACGCCACACTTGAATCCAAGGTCCATGAGGCAATCCAGCAACAGACCGAGGAGCTAACGGTCATCATGGTCAGTCACCGACTGTCTCCGGCGACCGATGCTGACCACATTTACACGATGCGGGACGGCAGAATTGTAGAGCGTGGAGTGCATACCGAGTTGCTCCAGCAAAACGGGACTTATGCCGAGCTGTACGCGCTTCAGTCGACTGAACCCGCCTTGGACGACTGAGGAAGTGAGACGCTGCAGTCCGAGCGAACCGTGACCGGATGACGGGAGAGCGTGCGCGCAAACGGTTAACCAACCAGACGTACAGTGCGGGCACCAACTGTACGGTGCGGGCCACGAATCGCAACCGGCGAGAGGAGTGGCCGTGGGTGGTTACACCGTCTGTCCTCAGCGTGGTAGAGGTTCGCTTCTCGACTGGCTCGACCGGAAACTATTCGTACGGCTCCCGGTCTGGCCAGTTCTGTGGGGACAGAGCGACCTGAACTGCGTCACGAGACCTCTCTGTTCAAACGAAACTCAGTCGATCACATCGAGTCGCACGACCCGTCTATGTCCAGCGGCGACAATTGAACCCGCTGTAGGCGGTGGAATTGGGCCGATGCTGACAGGTATGTCGGTATGCCCGATCCCCAGTACGACATCCCCGACGATCCCGATGTTACCCCGGAAGAGAATGAGCCAGACGCCGACCGCAGAGGGACGACCCCCGGATATGCCGACTTCACCGAGGCGGACCTTTTTGATGCCGACCTCACCGTTGCAAACCGTACAAGACCAATCTGGTGGGACCCACCGGGGATTTTTATTACCTAGCCGACGAATCGCCGCGTATGCCCCAGATCCACCTCGACGAGGAGACGGTCGAGCGGCTCGACGCGCTCCGTGTCGACGACGAGGAGTACGACGAGATCGTCAGCGAGCTGATCAGCATCTACGAGGCCGAGGAGCTGACGCTGTTCCGCGGCAGCGACGGGGAGTAGCGACGGGAGCGCCGCCGACCGCGTCCGCCCCTTCTACTCTTGGTACGCGAGCCTGACCTGCTCCCACCTGCCGGTGTCTTGGAGATGCGCCTGCAGCTCGTCGGCGTACTCCTGGACCAGCCGCTCGGCGGCCGCGAGCTCGTCGGGGTCGACGCCCCCGTCGTCGGAGCCGCCGAGTCCGAGCACGCCCTTGATCGAGTCGAAGAGGCCGCCGGAGCTCCCGCCGTCCCGCCCGCCCTGCGCGCCGCCCATCGCGGCGACCTGCGACCGGACGTTCTCGAGCTCCGGCATGATCGCCGGGAGGCTGGAGGTGTCGGCGACGAGGCGGGCGTCGTCGGGGTCGGCGGCGTCCTCGATCTCGAACTCCGTCGCCGTCATGATCAGGCCCCACTCCTGGCTGGAGAACCGCGAGGCCGCCACCCGGTCCGTGAACTGGTTGTCGACGGTCATGCGCTCGCCGACGATCGCGTCTGTCCACTCGCTCATACCGTTCCGTTCGGCGGCCGCCGTACAAGCCCCTTTCCCTCGCCCCGTCGATCGCCGTTCTCTGCCGTCGTCTCGGGACGTTTTATACCGTCCGGAACCTCCCTCCGATATGAACGCGCGAACGCGACGGGAGCTGCTCGCGGCCGTCGGCACCGCCTCGGCCGTCGGGCTCGCGGGCTGTACCGGGATGCTCCTTCCGGGGGGCGACGGCGACGACGCGGAGACGGTCGACCGGACCGGCGAGGAGACCGCCTCGGTAACGGTCGGCGCGGACGGCGGCCTCGCGTTCGCGCCGGCGGCCCTCCGGGTGGACGTCGGGACGACGGTGGTCTGGGAGTGGACCGGCGTGGGCGGGAGCCACAACGTCGTCGACAGGGACGGGGCGTTCGAGTCCGACCTGGCTGCCGAGGAGGGATTCACCTTCGAACACGAGTTCGCGACGCCGGGCACCTACGAGTACGTCTGCACCCCCCACCAGACGCAGGGGATGGCGGGGACCGTCGAGGTCGTCGAGCGGTAGCCGCTCCGGGGGCGGCCCGGTGGTCACGGCAGCCCGTCGAACGCGCCGCCGGCGAGGCCGGGATCGTCCGGCACCGCTATCGACCCGTTCGCGACCGGACACGGGTCCGGCGCGAGGTCGTCGGCGAGCAGCGAGGCCGTGGCGATCCCGCAGGGGGCGACGTCGGGGACCGCGGCCGCGACGTGGACCGCGGCGGTCCGCGCGACGACGGCGTCGATCGTGGTGGTGATCACGGGCTCGACGCCCGCCGCCAGCGCGGCCGTCGTCGCCGCCAGCGCGCGGTCCGGCCCGCCGAGCGCCATCGGCTTCAGGACCACGACGTCGGCCGCTCCGGCGTCGAGGACGGCGTCGAGGTCGTGGCGCGCGAGCGACTCGTCCAGGGCGATCGGCACCGGGGGGTCGCCGTCGGCGCGCTCCCCGTCCTCCCGATCGCTCCTGAGGGCCGCCGCGCCGTCCAGGTCGTCCGCGGGGAGCGGCTGCTCGACGTACGCCAGATCCAGCGGCGCGAGGCGGTCGAGCGCCGCCCGCGCGGTCGACCGGTCCCAGGCCCCGTTCGCGTCGGCCCGGAGACAGACGTCGTCCCCCACCGCGTCGCGGACCGCGCGGAGGCGCTCGGCGTCGGCGTCGAGGGGCCGCGCGCCGACCTTCACTTTCACGCAGCCGAACCCCTCGGCGACGGCTCGCCGCGCCGCCGTCGCGGTCGTTTCGGGGTCGCCGTCGCCGATCGTCGCGTTGACCGGGACCGACTCGGCCGGCGTCGGGAGACCCCGCCCGTCCGCGAGGTGCGCGGCCAGCGGGCGTCCCTCGTCGCGCGCCGCGGCGTCCGCGAGCGCCAGCGCGAGGCCGTGGCGCGCCGCGGGCGTCTCGACCGGGTCGAGGCGGTCGCGCGCGTCGTCGACGAGCGTGCCCTCCTCGGTTCGAGCGCCTCGGAGGGCCGACTCGCACGCCGACCGCGACTCGGTCCAGCCGGGGAGGGGGGTGGCCTCGCCCAGCCCCGAGGCGGGCGTCTCGTCACCGGAGGCGCCGTCGTCGCCGGCGGCGGTGCCGTCGTCGGGACCCACGCCGACGAGGAACCCCTCGCGCTCTGTGATGTCGCCGCGGGCGGTGGCCAGCGGGGTCGTCAGGCCGAGCGAGAAGGGACGGAGCCGCATCGTCAGAGCGCGAGGCCGACCGCGAACGCGACCGCGTAGGCCGCGAGGAGCTTGCCGGTCGACTCCAGCGCGGGGTTGAGCGCGTCGCCGGCGGTCTCGGTCACGACGGTACGCGCGACGGCGGCCGCGAGCGGGAGCGTGACGAGTGGGAGCAGCACCGCGAGGTCGTCCCCGCGGGCGAGAAACCAGAAGGGAGCGAGGTACGCGAGCGCGAGCAGCGCGACGTACTGGGCGCGCGAGAAGCCGTAGCCGAACCGGACCGCGAGGGTGCGTTTGCCGGTCGCCGCGTCCTCCTGGAGGTCGCGGACGTTGTTAACCACGAGGATGTTCGTCGAGAGCGCGGCGATCGGGAGGCTGGCGACGACCGCCGCGAGCGTGACGGTCCCGTCGGGGAGCCACAGCGGGAAGGGGTCGCCGACCAGGGCGGCCGCCTGCACGTAGTAGGTGCCGGTGACGGCGATCACGCCGAAGAAGACGAACACGAACAGGTCGCCGAGCCCGTGGTAGCCGAGGGGGTACGGCCCGCCGGTGTAGGCGATCCCCGCGGCGACGGACGCGAGGCCGACCAGGAGGATCGGGACGCCGCCGACGTACACGAGGTAGGTGCCGACGAGGATCGCGGCCGCGAACGTCAGCCACATCGCCCGCTTCACCTCGGCCGGCTCGATGAGGCCGCTGGCGACGACCCGGGTGAACCCCTCGCGGTCGTCCGTGTCGGCCCCCTGAATCGCGTCGTAGTAGTCGTTCGCGAAGTTGGTGCCGATCTGGATCAGCGCCGCCCCGACGAACGCGGCGAGCGCCGGCAGCGGGGCGAACGCGCCCGTCCGGAGCGCGAGGCCGACGCCGACGATCACGGGCGCGGCCGCCGCGGGCAGCGTCTGGGGCCGCGCGGCGATGACCCACGCCCGCCGCCGCGACACCTCGGTGCTCATTACCAGCGATACGGTCGTCGCGTCCCTTAAGCTTACCATCCCGGCTCGATCCGGTGGGGCCGTCCGCGACACCCACAGCTATGCCGGTGGGCGGTCTGGCCGACACATGGCCCGCGTTCCCTACGTCGACGCGTCGGACGTGCCCGAGGAGTACGAGGAGCTGCTGGAGTCGTCGTTACAGGGGAAACCCCTCCACGTCTACCGGTCGCTCGGCAACAACCCGGCGGTGCTCGCCGGGCTGCGCTCGTTCCTCGGCTCGCTGTGGACCGACAGCGGGCTCTCGGACCGCGACCGCGAGCTCGTGATCCTCGCCGCGGCCCGCGAGACGCGGAACCGCTACGAGTGGCACCAGCACGCCACCATCGCCCGCGGCGTCGGGATCGACGAGGACGTCATCGCGGGGATCGGCACCGGGGACCTGGCGCCGCTCGACGCCGACGAGACGACCCTGGTCGAGTACGCGCTCGCGGTCGTCCGCCGCGAGGTCGACGCGGTGATCCACGAGGAGATCGCCGGCCGCTACGACGACGGGACGATCGTCGGGATCGCCGCGCTCGCGCAGGGGTACGCCGGGCTCGGCGGGATGATCGAGGCGTTCGACCTCGAACTGGAGTCGGGGAGCCAGTTCCACGGCTGGGACCCGCGCTAGGTCGCGCCGGGGGCCCGAGACATCGACCCCTCCGACCGACCCCACCGACCGACAGATACGACTGGGGTCGGTCCGTACCGATCTCATGAGCGACACGACGGCCGAAGAGGGAGCCGAGACGCGGTCGACCGACGCCGAAGCGAACGGGATCGTCGCGCGCTACGAGGAAGCCGACGGCGAGCGGCTGCTCACGTTCTCCGCCGACGGCGCCGAGGCGACCGTCGCGCAGAACGTCGAGGGCTACGCGATGCTGAAGGTCCGGGGGGGACCGTCCGGCGACGAACTGGAGCGGTACTACGGGTTCGACATGGCGCTCGACCACGCCGCGGAGCTGCTGGGCGTCGCGGTCAACGACCTCCCCGTCCCCGGCGCCGCCGCCGACATGGGGATGTGAGGCGGGGAAGCCGACTAAGATCATCAGCCCTTAATAAACCAGAGACGGGGCGTGCGCCTGCGAGCGTCCGACAGGACGCGAGCAGACCGCACGAGGGAGTCGGTCGTCCGGAGCAACGCGGAGGACGACCGACGAGGCTGGGGAGGTGTGAGGTGCGGTGCTGTGCGGGGCGGGACTCAAAGGGGCAGTCGCGAGGACGGCGCAGGCGACGGAAGCACCGCAACGAGGGAGCGAACGAAGTGAGCGACCGAGTGAGGAGCGCAGCGAGCGTGCGCCGTCCTCGCGGCTGGGGCTTTGGAGGTGTTCACCGTCGCTCCGTCAGCAACGAGGTATCGCCGAGCGGCTGGGGCTTTGGAGGTGTTGACCGTCGCTACGTCAGCAACGAGGTATCGCCGAGCGGCTGGGGCTTTGGAGGGCTTTACCGTCGATCCGCTGTCGACTGTTTATAAACGTACACTGCAGACGAACGTTTATTCGCTCACTTCGACCGTGATCTCGTCGCGCTCGACGGCGAGCTTGAACGTCGGCACGGTCCGGTAGACGACCTCGACGACGTTCTTGCGCTCGAGAGTCCGCAGCGCGCGCCGGACCTCCTCGACCTCGGGGTCGACGTCGAACGCCTCCCGAACCGCGTTGAGCACGCTGACGACCGACTGCGAGCGCTCGTCCGGGCCGGCCAAGACCTCGAACACCTGCGCCACCAGCTCGGGGACGCGGATCGTCTCCGGCGCGCCGCCCTTCGCGACCGCGTCGGCCTCGATCCCGGGCTCGACGTCGACGAGGTCGTTCGCCTCGGCCGTCGACCGGATCAGGCTGTCGTCGTCGCGGTAGTAGTACTCCTTGAGGTGGTTCTCCAGATACTGGTGGACCTCACTGCCGCTGTCGAGGTCCCACGCGTCCTGTAGCTCGCCGTTCTTCGTCGGTTGGAGGCGAACGATGTCGGCGAGCCGGCTCAGCTCCTCGTCGGTCAGCGCCATACGAGTCCGTCCACCGGGGCAGGTATGGACGTTCCGGATCGCGATCCGGGCGGCGGGCCGACCCGACCGGGTCGCCCCGCCTCAGGAGCGCGTCGACCCGTCGTCGGTCGCGG
Source organism: Halorubrum sp. (assembly GCF_046498025.1). Classification (NCBI taxonomy): domain Archaea; kingdom Methanobacteriati; phylum Methanobacteriota; class Halobacteria; order Halobacteriales; family Haloferacaceae; genus Halorubrum; species Halorubrum sp. Next base: position 11,629 of record NZ_JAWOBM010000027.1, on the reverse strand, counting down.
CCGCGTTGTGGTCGGTCGCGGCCGCCTCGTCGTCGGGGACGTCCGCCTCCCCGACGCCCCACCGCTCCGCGGCCGAGTGTCCGTGCGAGCCGGTCGCGTCGATCTCGGTCGGAGTCGCCGCGGCGCCGCCGTCGTCGCCGGGAGCCGTGGTCGACCCCGACTCGCTCGCGTCGGCGTCCGCCGGGGGCTCGCCCGCCGAAACGCGATCGGCGACGAGCTCAGAGAGGGGATCGACGGTCACCGTCAGCCGCGCCACGACGAAGACGAGCGGGACGAACGAGGCGGTCAGGAACGCCGCGTCGTACGCCCACGCGAACCCGTCGAGCAGGGGGACGATCGCGCCGGCCAGTCCGCGGTGCGCGACCAACAGCGACGCGAGCACGACGAGCCAGTACGCCATCGCGCCGCCGTTCTCCGCGATCCGCTCGACGTGAGCCGCCGCGTCGGTCCGGTGGAGGGCGGCGCGCGTCAGCGCGGCGACCTTCGGCGCCGCGTACAGGAGGAGGGCGACCACGGCCACCGTCACCACGGCGCTGGCGACCGCGGCGAGCGTGACCGGCGTCAGCGGAACCAGGCGGCCGACGCCCGGGAGCAGCGTGAACAGGTACGACACGCCCACCAGCGCGAGCGCCGCGATGGCGACCCGACTGGCGGAGCGAACTGATTCGCGATCGAACGCGTCCGTCGCCGTCGATTCGGTGTCGGTCATAGAAATTCAAGGCGGAGACCCACCCCTTTAGGGGTGGGAGGAAGCCGACAATAGATGACATATCCGGCAGCGATAGCCGATCCAACTCCCCGCTCCAGAACCGAGTTTTAAGTAATACTCTATCGACATATGATGTGTGACGGCCGTTCGGAACATCCAATTAAAACTCGCCGTTGACGAAGAGGATCACGACCTTCTCGATGAGACGTTCGAGCAGTTTCGGTTCGCCGCGCAATACGTCGCAGACGTTGGATGGGACGACGACCCGATCGGGATCGTCACCAATCAGGGCGATCTCAACGCGGCAACGTATCACGAAGTGCGCGACCAGACCGATCTCACAGCGAACCACGTCCAATCCGCCCGAAGTTTAGCCTCAGACGCGCTCTCAAACTGCAAAGAGCGTATTTTCGACGGCAGGAGAGCGAGCAAGCCTGAGTTCCGTGGGACGGCCGTGGTCTATGGCGCTCGCACCGTCACGTACAACGACGACTATTGCACGCTCTCGACAGTCGATGGGCGTGTGAAAACCGAATACGTCCTCCCCGCCGATCCGGCGGGAACCGTCTTTGAGGACTACTGGTTCGATGATGATTGGGAGCCTCGTGAAGCGACCCTTCACAAGCGGGATGGTGACTACTTCCTTCACGTCGCCGTGCAGAAAGACATCGATGTCGATGCGTCGACGATCAAGAACGGAGCGGTTCTTGGCGTCGATTGCAACGTCGATGGCTCTCTCGCGGTAACTTCGACTGGCATGTTCCTCGGAAACGCCGACTACCTCAACCACCGACGTGACGAGTTTGAGCGCCGACGTGGAAAGCTTCAACAGACGGGGACGCGCTCGGCACACCTCACGATCCAGTCCATCGGCAATCGGTTTTCTCGGTGGAGTGAAGACTACCTCCATCGGGTCTCAAAAGAAGTCGTTCGGGAAGCGCGTGAACACGACTGTTCGGCAATCGCCTTCGAGAAACTGGAGGGAATTCGTGAACGGATCTCGAACGGCTCAAAGTTTCAGCAGTGGGCGTTTCGCGAACTTCGGCGGCACGTCGAATATAAGGCCGAAGCATACGGCATCACGGTTACGGCGGTGAACCCGGCGTACACCAGCCAGCGATGCAGTCACGGCGAGTGTGGGTTCACCCACCGAACCAACCGAAACGGCGACGAGTTCGTGTGCCAGAAGTGCGGCAGAGAGCTGCATGCAGACTACAACGCCGCGCGGAACGTTGCGTGGCGTCTTGTCCAGAACTGGCTCAAGTCTGGCTCTGGACGGGCCAACTGTCAGGTGGCCCTGAAGTCGGGAACAGTGAACGCGAGTGGCGATTTCACGCCCGCCAGCGATGGCCAGAGCGGGAGTTCACCGACAAGCCCACGGCTTTAGCCGTGGGTTCCTGACGATGCGCTCGGACCCAGGGGCGGGAGGAACATAACCGGCCGAGACGCTCAACGCGGTTTAAATCGGACTAAGAACGGGCATCGGCGGCGACTCAGTTGGCGTCCTCGACCGCGCTCGCGGCGCGGATCACCCTCTCCTCACCGAACTTCGGGCCGACGAGCTGGAGCCCGACCGGGAGCCCGTCGGCCTCGCCGGCCGGCACCGAGATCGCCGGGAGGTTCGCGAGGTTGACGGGCGTCGTGTTCGCGTCCGCGAGGTACATCCGCAGTGGGTCGTCGAGGCTCTCGCCGAGCTCGAAGGGGAGCACCGGCATCGTCGGCGACGCGATCACGTCGACGTCGGCGAAGGCGTCCTCGAAGTCCCGCCGGACCCACGCGCGGGCGTCCTGCGCCTTCTCGTAGTACTTGTCGTGGTAGCCCGCCGAGAGCGCGTACGTCCCCAGCAGGATCCGGCGTTTGACCTCCGCGCCGAACCCCTCCTCGCGCGTCTCCGCGAACGACTCGTTCCAGTTGCCGTCAGAGTCGGCGCGGTTGCCGTAGCGCACGCCGTCGAAGCGCGCGAGGTTCGAGGAGGCCTCCGCCATCGCGATCACGTAGTACGCCTGCACCGCGTGCTCCACGGAGGGAAGCGAGATCTCCGCTGTCTCCGCCCCTCGCGCCTCCAGGTCCGCGATCGCGGCCTCGACCGTCTCGACGACGCGCTCGTCGGCGCCCTCGAACAGCTCGGTCGGGATCCCGACCGCGAGCCCGTCGACGTCGCCGTCGGCGGCCGCGGCGTAGCTCGCGTCGGGGTCGGCGCCCTCCGCGTCGGCGGGGTCGCGGGTCGTGCCGTCGCGCGGGTCCGGGCCCGCGATGACGTCGAGCGCGGCCGCCGCCTCCTCGACGGTGCCCGCGATCGGCCCGATCTGTTCGAGCGAGTTCGCGTACGCGACCAGGCCGTACCGCGAGACGAGCCCGTAGGTCGGCTTGATCCCGACGACGCCGCAGAACGCGGCCGGACAGCGCACCGACCCGCCCGTGTCGGAGCCCAGCGCGAGGTCGGCCTCGCCCGCGGCGACCGCGGCCGCCGACCCGCCGGAGGAGCCGCCGGGAACGCGCTGGGGGTCGGCGGGGTTCCGGGTGGGACCGAACGCCGAGGTCTCGGTCGTCGTCCCCATCCCGAACTCGTCCATGTTCGCCTTTCCGACGACCGTCGCGCCCGCGTCCGTCAGCCGGTCGACGACCGTGGCGGAGTACGGCGGGACGTAGTCGGCGAGCAGCTCGGAGCCGCAGGTCGTCCTGACGCCTTCCGTGGAGATGTTGTCCTTGACCGCGACGGTCGCGTCCGCGAGCGGTCCCTCGGCGTCCGCGTCGCCCTCGATCGTCTCCTCGGTGATGAACAGGTTGAGATCGACCGCCATTACGACACCTTCGGCCCGACGAAGTAGCCGTCTTCCGTCTCCTCGGCGTTCGACAGCGCCTCCGACTGGGTGAGCCCCGACTCGACCTCGTCGGCTCGCATCACGTTGACGAGCTCCTCCTCGCGCTCGGTCTCCGGGACCTCGTCGAGGGCCGCGAAGTAGTCGAGAATGTCGCCGAACTGGGCGGCGAACGTCTCCACCTCGTCGGCGGCGAGGCGCACCCGGGCCAGCTCCGCGACGTGACGGACCTCCTCGGCGTCGACGGCGGGCGCGTCGGAACCCGCGGACGCGTCGGCGTCGGCCGCCGCGTCCTCCCCCGCGTCATCCGTCGACTCGGACGTATCGCTCATACGTCGAGGTGTCCCGGACCGGGAGTAAGAGTTTCGGAACGGCGGACGGTTCGGGACCCGCCGGTGCCTAGCGTCGGCTGCCGGACGTCACTCCTCCTCTGCCTCGGCCCGGACCGTCACCACCGGCGCGTCCGAGAGCCGCACGACCCGCTCGGAGACGCTGCCGAGCAGGTAGCGTTCGACGCCGGTGCGACCCTCCGCGCCCATCACGACGAGGTCGATGTCGTTCTCGTCGACGTACTCGAGGATGACCTTGTGGGGGTTCCCCTCCCGGACCACGGACACCGCGTCGATCCCCGCGAAACCGGCCGCGACCTCCTCGACGAACGGTCTGGCGCGCTCCTCGAGTTTGTGTTTCTGGTCCTCCCTGGACGGTCGGTCTCCCGTGTAGCCCATCGGCCCGGTGAGGTAGTTTCCATCGGTCCCGATCGTGAACTGACGCGTGTCGACGACGTGTAACACGTGAACCGTCGCGTCGAACGCCTCGGCCATCTCTCGTACGTGTGCTATCGCGGCCTCGGAACCGTCGCTTCCGTCCGTTGGATACAGTATCTGTTCGTACATGTCGTCACCAAGACAACCATCCACACAGTTATATAAAACCCCACCGGCGGAGCGCCGGAGGAGGGACACGTTGGTGCGTCTCACACCGGGAGTACGGATATCGGCACGTCGCGTCAGCGGCGACGAGAGCGTGAACGAGTCAGCGGCGACGGAAGCGCGAACGCGTCGGCGGCGACGGAAGCGCGAACGCGTCGGCGGCGTCACTCGCTCTCGTCAGCTCGGACCGTCACCACCGGCGCGTCCGAGAGCCGAACCACCTTCTCGGTGACGCTCCCGAGCAGGTAGCGCTCGACGCCGGTCCGCCCGTGCGTTCCCATCACGATGAGGTCAACGTCGTTCTCGTCGGCGTATCCGAGGATAGCCGAATGGGGAGCCCCCTTCCTGACGGCGGTCCGCAGGTGAATCTCGTCGAGCGATTCGGACGAGTCTCCCATGAGGTCCGTCACGTGCGTGGTGAGCCTGTCGTCGATCTTGTCGACGTCGGGCCGTTCCTCGTGTCCGCCGAGGTAGCCCCCCTCGGCCGACTCCCCGCTCATTCCCTTCCCCTCCCCGTGTAAGAACGCCCCGCTCACACCCAGTCCGCCCTCGCGCGTGTCGACGACGTGCAGCACGTGCACGGTCGCGTCGAACGCGGACGCGAGTTCTCGAACGTGCGCTGCCGCCGCCTCCGATCCGGCACTCCCGTCCGTCGGGTACAGGATGTTGTCGTACATTGTCAAATCGAGTTGAAACTTCGAGGAGCAGCGATAAAAACGCACCGCAGATTCGCGCTATCGACCGATCCGGTCTCTCGGCCGCGGAACTGCCTCGGAGATCGCTCGGATATCGGCGGGGTGATCGAGTGAACGATCGACGGACGGAGCGACCGCGAGTCCGTCCGCCTTATAAGAGGTCGTTCGACACGAGTCGGGTGACCGCCTCGCGCAGGCGCTCCTCGCTCGCGGCGTAGGAGATGCGCGCGTACCCCGGCGCGTTGAACGCGCTGCCCGGGACGCACGCGACGGACGCCTCCTCGATGGCGGCCTCGCACCACGCCTGGTCGTCTTCGTCCACGGGGATCATCATGTAGAAGGCGCCGTCACCGACGTCGACGTCGACGCCGTGCTCGTCGAAGAGGTCGACGAGGAGGTCGCGACGGTCGGCGAACGCCCGGCGCATCTCCTCGACGGACTCGTCGGTGTTCGCCAGCGCCTCAACGCCAGCGCGCTGGACGAAGTTCGTCGCACAGGAGACGGAGTGGGAGTGGAGCTTCCCGGCCTGCCCGACGAACTCCTCGGTCGCGTGGAGGTACCCGAGCCGCCAGCCGGTCATCGAGAACGCCTTCGAAAAGCCGTTGATCGTTATCGTGCGGTCGGCCATTCCGTCGAGACTCGCGAGCGAGACGTGCTCGGCGTCGTAGACGATGCGCTCGTAGATCTCGTCGGAGATGACGGCGATGTCGTGTTCGACCGCGAGGTCGCGGACGCCCTCCAGCGCGGCCTCGGAGAAGACCGCGCCCGTCGGGTTCGAGGGGGAGTTGACCACGAGCAGCTCGGTGTCGTCCGAGACCGTCTCGGCGAGGTCGTCGAGCGCGGGCTCCAGCTGGAAGCCGTGGGGCGCGAGGTCGACGCGGGAGAGCTCGCCGCCGGCGAGCTTGGCCATCGCCTCGTAGGAGACCCACGCCGGGTCGAGGAGGACGACCTCGTCGCCAGAGTGGGACGAAGTCCCACTGGGTGACGGGTGTGACCCGTCACCGCCGTCGATCAGCGTCTGGAACGTCTCGTACAGCGCCTGCTTGCCGCCGGGGGTGACGATCACCTCGTCGGCGTCGGCGTCGATGCCGGTGCCGCGGAGCTTCTCAGCAATGGCCTCCTTCAGTTCCGGGATCCCGTTCGAGGAGGTGTAGCCGGTGTGACCCGCGTCGAGGGCCTCCTTGCCGGCCTCGACGACGTTCGCGGGAGTGTCGAAGTCGGGCTCGCCGACCGAGAGGTCGACGATGTCGGCGCCCTCGGCCTCCTTCTCCGCCGCCAGGTTCGATATCGCCAGCGTCGCGCTGGGCTCTACGCGTCCGATCCGGTCCGAGAATTCGTATGCGTCGCTCATTGTCGTGTGTTCCGTGTGTCGTCTCCGGTGCTCATTCGAGCTCCGTCGCGAGGTCGATCGCGGCGTCGGCCGCCTCCGCGCCCTTGTCGATCCGCTCGCGCGCCTCCGCGCCGGACATCCCCGGGCCGCTCACGCCGAACGTGACGGGGGTGTCGCGGTCGAGGCTCACCCGCGTAAGCCCCTCGGCGGTCGCGCTCGCGATGACGTGGTCGTGGTCGGTGTCGCCGGTGACGATGGCGCCGACGACCGCGACCGCGTCAACGTCGTCGCGGCGCGCAAGCCGGTCGGCGGCCAGCGGGCTGTCGTACGCCCCCGGCACGCTCACTTCGTCGACGACGACGGCGTCGCGGTCGGCGGCCGCCTCGCGGGCGGCCTCGGCCATCGGCTCCGTGACGGAGTCGTTGAACCGCGCCACCACCAGTCCCAGCGAGACCATACGACCGCTCGCACCGGCGACGGCAAAGGTCTACCGTTCCGGAGCGGGTCGCCGGCCGAACGAATTCGGGACGAGTGGCAGACTGGGTGAGTGTTGCTTATAAATGGCCGAGGCGGTGGCGCGTGCCTGCGAGCGGCCGACAGGCCGCGAGTCAGCACGCGCGAGGGACGCCGCGAGCGTAGCGAGCGGCAGCGAGGCGCGAAGCGCCTCCCGCAGCCGGCGGCTCCGCCGCCGGCGACGAGGCTGGGGAGGAGTGAGGCTGCGTTCCCGCGAGCAACGCGAGCGGGAGCACGGAAGTCGCAGCGCCGAGCGAAGCGAGGCGACCGTCTTCCGGTGGTCGCTGTGCGGTTGGGTGGGGCTCAAAGGGGCAGCCGCGAGGGCGACGCTTGACGACGCACGCACCGCAGGGAGCGAACGAAGTGAGCGACCGAGGAGCGCAGCGAGTCACGCGAGCCGTCGCGGCTGGGGCTTTGGAGGCGTTCACCGGAGGGCCATCGATCACGTACCGCCGAGCGGCTGAGGCTTGGGAGGTAGTCGCTGTCGCTCTGTTGTCGCTTAGCTCTGTACGAGCGGCCGATGATCGAGAAGGGGTTACGGCGACCCAGACGGCTTATTTCGCGACCTTCGCCTCGAACTTCTCGCGCACCTTCTCCATCTTCGGCTTGGCGTGGAAGGTGCAGTACGCGTCGTTCGGGTTCTTCGCGAAGTAGTCCTGGTGGTGCTCCTCGGCCCGGTAGAACGTTTCCAGTCGGTCGAGCTCCGTCACCACGTCGTCGTCGTACTCCTCGTCGAGCGCCTCGATGTAGGCCGCGGCGTCTGCGCGCTGGTCCTCGTCGTGGTAGAGGACGATCGAGCGGTACTGGCTCCCGACGTCGGGTCCCTGCCGGTTGAGCTGGGTGGGGTCGTGGACCTCGAAGAACGCCTCCAGCACCTCGTCGTAGGCGATCACGTCGGGGTCGAACTCGACCTGGACGACCTCGGCGTGACCGGTGTTGCCGGAGCACACCTGTTTGTACGTGGGGTCGTCGACGTGACCGCCCGCGTAGCCGGACGTGACCGACTCGACGCCGGCGAGCAGTTCCAGCGCCGCCTCGGTACACCAGAAGCACCCGCCGCCGAGCGTCGCGGTTTCGAGCTGATCGGACATATACTCGCTCTAAGGGCTCGGAGACGTATTAATGACGCGCGCTTACGAGTGGGGGACGATCGGTACCGCGACTTCGTATTTATAAATCAATAACGACGGATCGACGGTGACTACCTCCAAAGCCCCAGGCGGGAGGCGGACACACGCTCGTTGCGCTCCTCGGTCGCTCGTTCCACTCGCTCCCTGCGGTGCTTACGTCGCCTGTGCCCGCCTCCCGCCTGCCCCTTTGAGTCCCGCCCCGCACGGCACCGCGACCTCACGCCTCCCCAGCCTCGCGGTTCGCGCTCTGCGAGCGCTCACCGCGTCCCTCGCACGCGCTGCTCGGCCGCGAGTGCAGCCTCGCAGGCGCGCGCCACCGCGACTCGTATATGACTCCACTCGCCAGACTCAGTCTTTAAATCGCCGAGCGCCGACCCGCCCGTATGGACGAACTCGCGGACCTGACCGAGGAGCTGGTCGCGATCCCCTCCCACGAGGACGAGACCGCCGCCGGCGACGCGATCGAGGCGTGGCTCCGCGCGGAGACCGACGCGCGGGTCGAGCGCGACGCCGTCGGCAACGCCATCGCTTATAAAGGCGCGACGGGAGACCCCGACGCCGACACGCTCGCGCTGGTCGGCCACCACGACGTCGTGCCGCCGGCCGAGCGCCAGACGACCGGCGACGGGAACGCCGGGGAGTACCTCGTCGAGCGCCGCGACGGCCGGATATACGGGCGCGGCGCGGCCGACATGAAGGGCGCGGTGGCGGCCTGCATGCTCGCGTTCCGGGACGCCGAGCCGCCGGCGGGCCGCGAGCTGGCGGTCGCCTCGTTCGTCGGCGAGGAGGTCGGCGGGACCGGCGCGCGCCACGCGATCGACGAGGGGTTCGTCCCCGACCGCGCGGTCGTCGCCGAGGGGTCGACGGACTACTCGAAGCCGGGCGTCACAGACGTGGTCGTCGCGCACAAGGGCCGGCGCGCCTCGACGCTCGTCGCGCGCGGGACCGCGGCGCACGCCTCCGAGCCCGAGCACGGCGAGAACGCGATCTACCGGGCGAGCGACGCGATCGACGTGGTCCGCGGGCTCGACGCCCCGGAAGCGACCGTCTTCGGCGAGTCCGTCACGGGATCGCTCGCGGTCACGACCGTCGAGGGCGGCGAGACGTGGAACGTGATCCCGGAGCGCTGCGAGGTGACGATCGACGAGCGAACGGTCCCGGGCGACCGGGCCGACCTCGCCCGCGCCGCCGAGGTCCCGGGCGTCGAGTGGGAGATCGAGCAGGACCTCCCGCCGATGGCGTGCGGCGACGACGCGTTCGCGACGGCGACGCTCGCGGTGGCCCGCGAGGTCCACGAGGAGCTGGGGCTCGACGAGCCCGAACACGTCGTCAAGCCCCACGCGACCGACGCGGGGTGGCTGGCGGAGGTCGGGACCGAGCCCCTCGTGTGCGGGGCCTCCGAGCCCGGCGAGGCGCACACCGACACGGAGAGCGTCGGGACCGACGTGCTGGACCGGTGTTACCGGATCTACCGCGACCTCGCAGAGCGACCGTTCTGACCCGCTGTGACGCCCCGGAGTCCGTCCCTCGACGCCGCGAGCGACCCCGTATGGAAGGGGTTTTATGCGCCCCGCGGAAACTGTGGGCTACTATGGGAGACAAATCGAAGGCCAAGAAGAAGCGTCTGGCGAAGGCGGAGCGCCAGAACACCCGCGTCCCCGCGTGGGTCATGATGAAGACGGACATGAACGTGACGCGAAACCCCAAGCGGCGCAACTGGCGCCGGAACGACCTGGACGAATAAATGAGCACCAGCGACTTCGAGGAGCGCGTCGTCACCGTCCCGCTCCGCGACGCCAAGGACAAGCCCGTACAGGAGCGCGCCGACTTCGCGATGCGGATCGTCCGCGATCACCTCGCGCAGCACTTCTCCGTCGACGAGGCGGACGTCGTCATCGACACCTCGGTCAACGAGGCCGTCTGGGCGAACGGGCGTCAGCACCCGCCGAGCAAGATCCGCGTCCGCGCGGCCCGGTTCGTCGAGGACGGCGAGCCCGTCGTCGAAGCCGAGTACGCCGAGTAACGTGTTACGGGCGACTTTCACCGGCTCGTCGTACGTGGGCGTGTTCGCCCGCGCGATCGACGACCTCCTGTTGGTCCGTCCGGACGTCGACGAGGAGCTCGCCGAGGCGCTCGGCGAGGAGCTGGGCGCCGAGCCCCTCCTCACGACGGTCGGCGGCGCCAACACCGTCGGCTCCCTCGCGACGGGCAACGAGAACGGCGTGCTCGTCTCCGCGCGAGCGACCGAACGGGAGCAGACGCGGATCGCCGAGGCCGCCGACCGCGAGGTGGGCGAGCTCCCCGGCGAGATCAACGCGGCCGGCAACGTCGTCCTCGCGAACGACTACGGCGCGTACGTCCACCCGGACCTCCCGCGCGAGTCGATCGTGACGATCAGGGAGACCCTCGGCGTCCCCGTGGAGCGCGGCGACCTCGGCGACGTCCGCACGGTCGGTTCGGCGGCGGTCGCCAACAACACGGGCGTGCTCTGTCACCCCAAGTCGACCGAGGCGGAGCTGCAGGCGGTCGAGGAGGCGCTCGACGTCCGCGCCGACCTCGGCACGGTCAACTACGGCGCGCCGCTCGTCGGCTCCGGGCTCGTCGCCACCGACGAGGGCTACGTCGTCGGCGAGGACACCACCGGCCCCGAGCTGGGCCGGATCGAAGAGACGCTCGGATTCATCGACTGACTCCGGACTCATCGACTGACTCCGGGTTCACCGACCGACTCCGCGGTCGTCGCGACCGAATCGACTCCCGGTCCGGGCTTCTCCCGCTTCTCTCCCGACCGGTGCCACGTCGGCGGCGGTCGGCCCGCCGCCGGATGCGCGTCGTTCCCGTGCTCCCTCCATGTCGTTCCCTCTATCCGTCCCGAATTCGGCCCGTCAAGCCCGAACGAGGCGGATCCGGTCCGGGTTCGGAGTCCTCAGTTTTTAGGAAGATACTTCCCTGTCCCTGCCGGATCGATGAACATGACTACCTACACGGTGAGTGGACGGTTCCAGAGCCGAGGCGACTACCAGCCGTTCACGAAGGAAATCGAGGCGGAGAACGAGGACCTCGCCCGCGAGCGCATCTACACCACGGTCGGGAGCCAGCATAACCGGAAGCGCACCCAGATCGAGATCGAGGAGGTGACCGCGGCATGATGGGCGGCGGCCAACAGCAGCTCCAGCAGCTCTCCCAGGAGCTGCAGGCGCTCGACGAGGAGATCGAGGCGCTGGAAGCGGAGGTCGCCGGCTACCGCGAGGAGCAGTCCGACATCGACGACGCGGTCGAGGCGATCGAGACCCTCGACACGGGCGCGACGGTGCAGGTCCCGCTCGGCGGCGGCGCCTACGTCCGCGCCGAGGTCCAGGACATCGACGAGATCATCGTCTCGCTCGGCGGGAACTACTCCGCGGAGCAGAGCGAGGGCGACGCCGTCGACGTGCTCCGGCGCAAGCAGGAGGCGCTCGACGACCGCATCGAGGAGACGCAGGAGGAGGTCGACGAGCTCGA
>NZ_JAWOBM010000073.1:0-2578 GCF_046498025.1 Halorubrum sp. | reverse complement strand
GACAAAATGGGGCCGGAGGGATTTGAACCCCCGATCGACTGATATCTCCGGTGCGCCTCGGAACTCCAGAGGGTCGTCAACGCGAGCGATGATCAGTCGCCCGCTCGGTATATCAGTCTGGAGTGTCGTCCCGGGCGCGAACCTCTGGAGTCAGTCGCCATGCCTGGCTTGGCCACAGCCCCACGCAGTATCGCACTAAGTGGTTGCCGAAACGCGGATAAAGGGGTTTCGATCGCGAGCGATCGCGGGACGGATCGACGACGCAGGCGGCGCCGGAACCGACCGACGCTCGGCCGCGTCGTCCCGGGTCAGCGGTCGTCGTCGCTCCAGTCGCATTCCTGACATTTGTACCCGGTGACGAACTCGGTGACGCTCGGCATGTAGCCGACGGAAATGACGTCGCCGCCGCACTCCGGACAGCCGCGGTCGGCGTCCGCGATCGACTCGGCTTCGAGCACCGACTCGCCCTCGACCAGTTCGGCGAGCGTCTCTGGCGTCACCATCCGTCCCTGCACGACGCGATTGGACATACCCGGCGTAGACGCCGGAGCACCTAAACCCCGGCGACAGGCCGGGACGGGGATCCGCCGGACACCCACCGCCGCTCACAGCCAGGGCGCCCGCGAGTCGTCGTCCGCGAAGGGGTCCGTGTCGTCGTCGCTCACGTCGCGGTCGCCGCCGTTGGCCAGGACGGCCACGTCGTCGTCGACGATCGGACCGGGCGCGTTCGGCGGGGTGTCGAGCGGCGGGTCGGTCGGGCCGCGGTCCTCGTCGCCGACCGCGTCGTCGTCCGACGCGTCGCCCGACTCGTCTCCCGCACCGTCGGTGCCGTCGTCGCCGCCGTCAGAGCCGTCGGCCGGCGAGTCGCCGCCGACGACGTCGGCGTTGGGGTCGTAGGCGAAGAGCGTGGTGACGGCGAGGACGGCCAGCGCGATGGGCGCCTCCGTCTGCATCAGGTCGAACGGTCCGAGCAGGATCGGGAGCGCGAGCACGCCGAGCGCGACCGCGGAGCCGAACCGGAAGCGGTCGATGTCGACGCGGCCCCGGAGGTGCGGCGACAGCAGCGCGATCGTCAGCGCGAACGCGACACCCACGCCGGCCGCAGCGGCGCCGTTGAGCACGTACTCCGGCGACGTCGCGATCACGAAGCCGCTGGGCTCGAAGCTGGCGACGAGGCCGAGCGCGATGATAATGCCCGGACTCGGCAGGTACTCGCCGATCTCCGAGCTCGCGGTCTTGGCGGCGATCGTGAGGATCACCAGCCCGGCGAAGCGCTCGAAGACGGGCAGGTTGAGGAACCCCTTGAACGTGGGCGCGAACGCCGCTTCGAGCGCCGCCAGCGGGATGATCACCGCGCCGATCAGCAGGACGGAGGTCGCCATCTCCCGGCGGGAGCCGTCCATCTCCGCGAGGATCACGGCCGCGGTGGCCGACCCGCCGAAGATGAGGATCCCGGTCTCGACGACGCCGGTCGCGGTGCTCAGCACGCCGGCGATGACTAAGGCGGGGAAGATGCCGTCGACCAGCGGCAACACCATCACGGTCGCGAGCAGCTTCGTGGCGCTGCCGACCTGCCGCTCCAAGCGGAGCGCGATTGGGTGGCGTGAGACGCTCATTCAGGGGCGATGTCCCTGACCGACGGGTACACGGTGGGAAGCGGGCGACCCGCGATAGCCGAGGGCCCGGCGTACGGAGTCGAAGCCGCAGACGGCCCGACGAGCCCATGTGCGGAATTTGCGCGGATTGCCGGCTGTAAAGGAGGCGCCGAAGGCACGGATCGGCTGGCCGGCGGTGCGCGCGTTCACGGGACTGTCGGAGTCCATACACCATATACGCGTTTCGGTCGCGTTAAAGGTTGTGTGAGTCCGGTCCACACGTTACAGAGGAATTCGATGTGTCGTTTATAAATAGAGATGCGAAGAGACAGCCGAACCGGCAATCCGCCGACGATCCGTCAACACATACCGGTCCGCGGCGTCGATAGTGGAACGCCCGGACCGCGGGTGAGGCTGGGGGCACCGACCGTGTGCGAGAAGCCGGCACGCCGCGGGCACTGACGGCCGGAGACGCCGACTCCCGACCGATCGCCGTCGCCGACCGACCGGCTTGACGGTCGCGTCCAGCGGGTCGAACCGACCGTTCCGACGGGGGATCGAATCTCCGTGTATGATCCATGATACTGGATATATCCCGATCTCGAATGAGAACGACGTGCACGTCCGTGCTGACTCGCAACGCTTTTTATTCGGCACTCACGACGTTTTATATGGAGACCAACTCCGGTCGATTCTCTGCGAAGCTCGACGTGCCGGAAGCGCTGACGTTCGACGACGTGCTCCTCCGACCCAAGGAGAGCCGGGTGGAGCCCGACGACGCCGACCTCTCCGCGCGCGTCTCGAAACACGTCGAACTCACCGTGCCGATCCTCTCGGCGGCGATGGACACCGTCACCGAGAGCGACCTGGCCATCGCGATGGCCCGCGAGGGCGGGCTCGGCGTCCTCCACCGCAACATGACCGTCGAGGAGACGGCCGCGGAGGTCGAGCGCGTCAAGCGCGCCCACGAGCTCGTCATCCGC
>NZ_JAWOBM010000068.1:0-6502 GCF_046498025.1 Halorubrum sp. | reverse complement strand
CTGATCGTCGACTGGACCGCCCGGCTCCTGCCGGAGTCGATCGCCGCCGTCACCGGCGACGCGTGGCCGTTCCTCCTCGTGAAGCTCGCGGCCGCGACGTTCGTCGTCTGGGTGTTCAACGGCGAGATGTTCGAGGAGTCGCCGCGCTACACGCTGATGCTGCTCATCACGGTGCTTGCGGTCGGGCTCGGTCCCGGCACGCGGGACATGCTGCGCGCGACGTTCGGCATTTAAATAGGCGGTATGTGTTCAGTCCGTTACTCGTTGTCTGTCGCCGCCAGTGGCGCTGAGAGCGCTCTGGAGGCTCCAATCGATCGCTTATAAACCTGCTCAGGGATCGACGATGAACATCTCCAAAGCCCCAGCCGCTCGGCTGTACGTCATTGTATATAACCGGCCGATCGACACGAACATCTCCAAAGCCCCAGCCGCGAGGACGGCGCACGCTCGCTGCGCGCCTCAGTCGTTCGCTTCGCTCACTCCTTGCGGTGCTTCCGTCGCCTGCGCCGTCCTCGCGGCTGCCCCTTTGAGTCCCACCCCGCACAGCACCGCACCTCACGCCTCCCCAGCCTCGGCGGACGGGCCGGCGCGGGCGGAGCCGCTCCGGCCCGCCGCCTCCCTCGTGCGGTCTGCTCGCGCCCCATGGGCGCTCGCAGGCGCGCGCCACCGCGGTGGTTGATTTTTAAACGGGTGCCGTCGGCGCGCGCCGAGCGGTCGACGTCGGAGCCGTTCCGCAACGACACGTTATAAGCCGCCAGGGGCGGAACCGTCTCGGTAATGCTAGAGGGGGTCAACGTCGCGCTCGGCGTCTCGGGGAGCATCGCGGCGGTGAAGGTCGTCGAACTCGCCCACGAGCTCCGCCGACAGGGCGCGAGCGTGCGCGCCGTCATGTCCCCGGCGGCGACGAACATCGTCCACCCGTGGGCGGTCGACTTCGCGACCGACGAACCCGTCGTCACCGAGATAACCGGCGACGTGGAACACGTGGAGCTCTGCGGCCGCGAGGGGTGGGCCGACGTGCTCCTGCTCGCGCCGGCGACCGCGAACACGGCGGGGAAGATCGCGGCCGCCGTGGACGACACGCCCGTGACGACCTGCGCGACGACCGCGCTCGGCGCGGACGTCCCGGTCGTGATGGCGCCCGCAATGCACGAGCCGATGTACGACCACCCCGGCGTGCTGGACGCGCTCGACCGGCTGGAGCAGTGGGGCGTGACCTTCGCGGACCCCCGGATCGAGGAGGGGAAAGCGAAGGTCGCCGCCGAGGCCGAGATCGTTACCGAGGTCGCCCGCGCGACGACGCCGGAATCGCTCGCGGGCGTCCACGTCGTCGTCACCGCCGGCGCGACGAAGGAGCGCATCGACCCGATCCGGATCTTGACGAACCGGGCGTCGGGGAAGACGGGCCGCGCGGTCGCCCGCGCGCTCTACGTCCGCGGCGCGAAGGTGACGCTCGTACAGGACGGCCCGGACGTGCCCTACGCCGACGTCGTCGCCGTCGAGACCGCCGACGAGATGATGCGGGCGTGCCGGCAGACGGCGGCCACGGCCGACGCGCTGGTCTCCGCGGCCGCGATCTCCGACTTCACCGCCGACGCGGTCGACGAGAAGATCCGGTCGGGGTCGCCGCTCTCCGTGGACCTCCGGCCCACGCCGAAGCTCATCGACTCGGTCCGGGAGGCGTACCCGGACCTGCCGATCGTCGGCTTTAAGGCCGAGACGTCGGGCGACGACGACGAGATGATCGCGGAGGCCGAGCGGATTCGCGACCGCGTCGACCTCGCCTTCGTCGTCGCCAACGACGCGAGCGTGATGGGCGACGACGAGACGCGCGTCCTCCTCGTCGGCGACGAGGGGACGGAGCCGGAGGAGGCAATCGGCTCGAAGGACCGCGTCGCCGGGCGGATCGCCGATCGGCTCGCGGTCGCGCTCGGCCGCTGATCGACGGTGCGCCGGTCGTCGCTCGGCGACGAGGGCGGTGCCGTCGGCGCGTTCGGTATCGGCTGGGATACAAACTGTTTTGAGGCGGTAGAGAAAGGATCCCGGTAGAGATACACATGTGCACAGAGACGGTCAACTCCGGACCCGTCGGAGGTGTGGCGGGTGGCTGACGCCGCCGACGGTGGCGAGCGCGTCGCGGACGACGCCGATACTGTCGACGACATCGCCGCGGAGTCGCGATCGGCCGTCGTCGTCCCCGTGGAGCCCTCGCCGACCCTCCGCGCGACGGTCGCACACGTCGTCGAGACCGCGACCGACGGCGACTTCGACGCGATCCACTTCGTGGAGATCGCCTCGTGGCGCGACGGCGACCCGAACTCAGACGACCGCTCCGCCGACGCCCAGCGCGTCCTCGAGCGGGTGGTCGCGTGGGCGGAGGCGGACCTCGAGGACGCCGACGGCGACAGCGGCGACGACGTGACGATCGTCTCGGCGTTGATCGGCGCCGACGAGTACCTGTTCGGCCCGGAAGACTACGTCGGGGTCCTCGCCGAATACGCCGAGGAGCACGGCGCCGAGACGGTGTTTCTGGACCCCGAGTACACGCCAGTCGGCAACACGACGCTCCTCCAGCCGCTGGAGTTCGCGCTGTCGAACACGCCGCTGACGGTCCGAACGGCCCCGGTGGGGCGGCCCACCCGACGCGAGCGGCTCCGGAACGAGGCGACCGGCGTGCGGTTCGCGGCGATGTTCGGGCTCTCGCTCGCCTTTTATCTCGTGCTCGGCGACCCGTTCTACTGGTTCGACTGGGTGACGGGGCTCGCGACCGCGGCGATCGTGTCGATCACCCTCTCACGGGTCAGCTTCGACACCGAGCCGTCGATTTCCCGGACGCCCCAGCGGTTGGTCCGCGGCGCGATCTACGTCCCCGTCCTGCTGTACGAGATCGTCAAGTCGAACCTGGTCGTCGCCCGCGTCATACTGGACCCGCGGCTTCCGATCGAGCCGACGCTGAACCGCGTCCGCGTGATCGTCGGCGGGGGACTCCCGCTGATGACGCTCGCGAACTCGATCACGCTGACGCCGGGGACGCTGACGGTCCGCGCCCGCGACAGCGACCTGTACGTTCACTCGCTGCTGCCGTGGGCCCGCGACGGCCTCTTCGACGGCTCCCTCGAGCGGTGGACGCGGTTCGTGTACTACGGTCGCTCGGCCGCTCGACTGCCGACCCCTCGCGAACGCGACGACTGCGCCGTCTTACAGGGCCCGGACGCGACGGAGGAGCTTCCGATCGCCGCCGCGGACGGCGGCGCGGCGGAGGACGGTGAGCCGTCGGTCGACGGGGAAGCGACCGACGACGAGGAGGTGGCCGACGCGTGACCCTCGTCGACGTACCCGTCGCCGCGGGCTACACGGTCGGTGACTTCCTGCTGTTCGCGGCGGCCGGATTCGCCGTGCTCGCGATCGGAATGCTGTACCGAGCGGTGAAGGGGCCGACCATGCAGGACCGCGTGCTCGCGGTGAACGTCCTCGGGACGAACACCGTCGTCATCCTCGCGATGCTGGCCGCGGCGCTCTCGGAACCGACGTTCCTCGATATCGCGCTGGTGTACGCGCTGTTGAACTTCCTGATGGCGATCGCCATCTCGAAGTTCACGGTGGAGCGGGGTGGTGTCCTGTGATCGACTCGCTCGGGACGCTGGGGACGCTCCGCCTCGGGCTGATCGTCGCGTTCACGCTGTTCGGGCTGTTCTTCTCGTTCGTCTCGATGACGGGCGTGCTTCGGCTCCCCGACCTCTACTCGCGAGCGCACACCGCCTCGCAGGCCGACACGCTCGGCGCGGGCTTCGGACTCGCCGCCGTGGCGCTGGTCATCGGCCTGGAGGGGACCGGCTTCAAGACGGTGCTCCTGCTGTTCTTCATCTTCGTGACGAACCCGACGGCCGCCCACGCGATCACCCGTGCGGCCTTCGAGGAGGGGATCGTCCCGTGGACCGAGGGGGACGATCGGCGATGACGGGGGCCGCCCTCGCGACGACGGTCGCCGCACAGACGACCGCCGTCTCGCAGGCGACGCCCGTCGTCGCTCAGGTTACCGCCGTCGAAGCCAGCCTGCTCGCGTTCGTCGTGTTGACCGCGCTGGCGACGGCGCTGGCGCGTGACGTGCTCGCGGCGATCATCGTCTTCGGCGCGTACAGCCTGGGGATGGCCGCGCTGTACGCGTTCTACCGCGCGCCCGACGTCGCGCTGACGGAGGCGGCGATCTCCGCCGGCGTGACCACCGTCCTGCTCCTCTTGACCCTCGCGAAGACGACCCGGATCGACCACGACGTCGCCTTCGAGTCGGTGAACGTCCCGGCCGCGGGCGCGGTCGGGATCCTGCTGGTCGGACTGCTGTTCACGATGGGAGACGTGCCGGCGGTCGGTTCGCCAGTCGCGCCGGTCTGGTCGAACCCGGACGTCACCCAGTGGTACCTCGGCGAGTCGTACGCACAGACCGGCGTCGATAACACGGTGATGGCGGTGTTGGCGGCGTTCCGTGGGTTCGACACCTTCGGCGAGGCGGTCGTCGTCTTCGCCGCCGGGGTCGCAGCGCTCATCGTGCTTCACCGGGAGGTGTTCGCATGAGCGACGTTCGCCCCGAGGACGACGGCGTCCGCGACGGCGACGCCGCGGGAGGCGACGGCACCGCCGTCGAGTCGACTCCCGAGGGCGAGCCGGACGTCCCGCCGCACCGGGCGGTCTCCCGCTCCGGACGGCTCGACTCCGAGCGGCGCCAAGGCACACCGTACACGGAGAGCCAGGTGATCATGCCGACGGTGAAGATCGTGGCGCCGTTCGCGTTCACCTACGGCCTCTTCGTCACCTTCCACGGCGCCGGGTCGCCCGGCGGCGGGTTCCAGGGCGGCGCGATCATGGCCGCCGTCGTGTTCATGATCGCGTTCGCGTTCGGGATCGAGGCGACGCGCGACTGGGTCGCCAACACCGTCGTCGTCGGCCTCGCGGTCGGCGGCGCGCTGGCATTCGCCGGCATCGGGCTGATCCCGGTGGCGCGCGGCGGCGCGTTCCTCCAGTACGACCTGCTGCCGATCCCCGTGAAATACGGGTTAGAGAGCGTCGAGGTCTTCGGCATCGCGGCCATCGTGAGCGGCGTGCTCATGGGCCTCTTCTTCCTGCTCGCGAACGGGTTCAACTCGGAGGGGGGCGGCCTCGGCGACGACACCCCCGCCGAGGAGGACGCCGCCGACGAGGGCGCCGACGAGCTCGATACACCGGACGCGGACCGCACCGCGGCCGCCGACGGAGGTGAGCGATGACGACCGTCGCGTCTGCCGGAATCGACGCCGCTAGGATCCCGTCTGCCGGAATCGACGCCGCCGTCGCCTCCGCGGGAGCCTTCGACCTCCTCGCGACGCGGCACGCCTACGTCGCGTTCGCGGTGCTGCTCTGTATCGGTCTCTACATGATGATAGCAAACCCGCACCTCGTGAAGAAGATCATCGGACTCAACCTGTTCCAGACGGCGATTTTCCTGCTGTTCATCGCCTCCGCGTACGTCGAGGGCGGGTCGATCCCGATCGTTCCCTCCGGCGACGTGGAAGCGGGGACGTTCGTCAGCCCGCTCCCGCACGTGATCGTGCTCACCGCCATCGTCGTCGGCGTGAGCCTCACCGCCGTGGCGCTCGCGCTCTGCATTCGCATCTACGACGAGTACGGAACGCTCCGCACCGACACCCTCCGCGAGCTGATGCGGGACGAGGGGTCGCTCCCGGCGGGGCCGACGGCCGACGGCGAGGCACCGGCCGAGGGCGCGGACGCGTCCGCCGCCGTCGACGACGCCGCGACCGACGGGGGTGCGACCGATGACTGACGTGCTCCTCCCGCTGGCGATCGCCGTCCCGATCGTGGCCGCCACCCTGCCGATCGCGCTCGGTCTGTGGTTCGACGACGTCGGCTGGCCGATCGCGGCGGTCGCGACGACTGCGGTCGTCGGGATCGCGGCCGGGATCGTCGCCGAGGTCGCGGTCGGAGGGCGGTTCACCCACGCGCTCGGCACCTACCAGCCGCCGATCGGGATCGAACTGGTGGCCGACGAGCTGTCGGCCGCGGTGCTCGCGCTGATCGCGCTGGTCTCTTTGGCGACGCTCGCGTTCTCGCGGGTGGCCGGCCCGCACGGGAACCCCTTCTACAGCGGGTACCTGCTCCTGGTCGGCGGACTCGCGGGGATGGCGCTCACCGGCGACCTGTTCAACATGTTCGTCTTCCTCGAGATCGTCGGGATCACGACGTACGCGCTCATCGCGGCCGACCGCTCGGGCGCGAGCGCGTACGCCTCGCTGAAGTACCTCGTGGTCGGGACGGTCGGCGCGTCGCTGTACCTCGTCGGCGTCGGCTACGCGTTCCTCGCGACGGGGACGCTGAACATGGTCGACATGCGAGGACAGATCGTCGCGCAGGCGGGGTACGGCGATCCGCTGATCCAAGCGAGCTACGCGCTGATCGTCGCCGGGCTCGCGCTCAAGATCGCCTTATTCCCGGTCCACACCTGGCAACCGGACGC
>NZ_JAWOBM010000057.1:0-5460 GCF_046498025.1 Halorubrum sp. | reverse complement strand
CCGGCGTCGACCGCGCCGCCGTCGGTCTGGCTCGTCGATTCGCTCGCCAGGTCGCGCTCGACGTCGTCGAGGCTCTGCTGTTGCGGGATCCCCTTGTCGATCTCGTCGTCCAGGTAGCGCCGGAGCGCGGTGCCGATGGCGTCCGGGATCGACTGGATCTGCTCGCCCTTGTCCCAGGCGACCTTCGGGCTTCGGGTGCCCTGCAGCTCGTCGACGATCTCCTCGGGGTCGACGCCCGAGCGGAGCGCCGTCGAGATGACCTTCGCGAGCGCCTCCGTGAAGGAGTTGGTGTAGCCGCCGGAGTGACCGATGTTCGCGAACAGTTCGAACGGGCGGCCGTTCTCGTCCTCGTTGATGGTGACGTACAGCTTGCCGTACCCGGTCTCGACGCGCTGGGTGACGCCGTTCAGGGAGTCGGGGCGCGGGCTGCGCTCGCTGTAGTCGATCCGCGGCTGCTCGCTCGCCTCCAGCAGGTCCGCGATCTCCGTGTCGATCGCCGCCTGCACGTCCTCGTTGTCGAGGAACGACTCGATGCCGCCGAACACCTCGCCGATCTGCTCGACGATCGTCTCGGCGGCCTCGGTCTCGTCGGCGAACTCCGTGTTCTTCGCGCGCGTCGTGAGCACCTGCTTCGACCGGGTGCCGTCGCGGTAGACGGTGACGCCCTTGCCGCCGTGGTCGTAGATGTAGCGGTACACCGCCTCCATCTCCTCGGCGGTGGCGTCGTTCGGGAAGTTACACGTCTTCGAGATGGCCGAGTCGACGCCCTCCTGGCAGGCGCACTGGACCGCCGCGTGCTGCTTGCCGGAGAGGTCGCCGGTGACGACGAACAGCTCGCCGATCGCGTCCGGAACCGTCTCTAACCCGTCCACGCCGTCGAACTCGTTCGCCGCCATCTGCTCTTGCGCCTCCTGTTTGACGGCGTCGACGTCGATGTCGTTCTCCTCGAGCGTGCGCAGGAAGTAGTCGTCGAACTCGACGAGCATCTCGTCGCCCTGCACGTCGTCGGAGACGTTCTTGTAGTAGGCGACGTTGTAGATGGGCTCACAGCCGCCGGTGGTGTTCCCGATCATCGACGTCGTCCCCGTGGGAGCGATCGTCGTCGTGTTGTGGTTGCGGATCGGGAAGCCGTCCTCCCACTCGTCCGCGTCGAGGCCGGTGTAGTGCTCGAACCAGTCGGGGTACTCGGTGGGGTTCGCGTACTTCGACTCCTCCCAGTCGTTGAACGTCCCGCGCTCCGTCGCGAGCTCGTGGGAGGTCTGCTTCGATTCGTGGTTGATGTGGGTCATCAGCTGGCGGGCGACCTCGTTGCCCTCCTCGGTGCCGTACGGAATCCCGAGCTGAATGTACAGCTGGGCCAGCCCCATGATCCCCAGCCCGATCTTCCGCATGTCCCGGACCTTCTGTTCGATCTTCTCGACCGGGAAGTCCGACATCGTCACGACGTTCTCGAGGAAACGCGTGCCGTAGTCGATCCGCTCGTCGAACTCCTCGAAGTCGATCGCCTCCTCGAGGAACGCCGACATGGCGGCCTCCTGCGAGTCGTACTCGTCGGCGTGCTCGGCGGACCAGACGCGCCAGTCCGGCGCGTCTCGCGCCGCGAGCGTCGAGAGGTTGATGTGACCGAGGTTACAGGCCTCGTACTCTTCGAGCGGCTGCTCGCCGCAGGGGTTCGTCGCGAGGATCCGGTGGTCGGGGTGCTCCTCCACGTCGAAGGAGTGCTCCTTGTTCACGCGTTCGAGGTAGATGACCCCCGGCTCGCCGTTCTCGTGGGCGCCCTCGATCATGTCGTCCCAGAGCTCCTGTGCGGGGATCGAGAGCACCTCACCGACCTCGACGTGCTCGCCGAGGCCGAACATGTCGTAGATCTCCTTCGTCTCGGGGGTCGCGACGTGCGGTTCCTCCGTGCGGGGGTTGGTGAAGGTGAACTCCTCGTCGTTGTACAGCGCCTGCATGAAGTCGTCGGTGACGCCGACGCTGATGTTGAAGTTCGAGAGGTGCCCCTCGACCGCGTTGCGGAGGTGTTCGGGGACCTTCCCGTCCTCGTCGATGAGGTCGCGGGCCTCCTCTAAGGCGTCCGCGAAGGAGTTGTGCGTGAAGTCGTCGGGGTCGTTCAGCCGCAGCGAGTGAGCCAGCGAGACGTCTTTGTTCTTCGCGTGGATGAACTGGATGACGTCCGGGTGCGAGACGCGCATCACGCCCATCTGGGCGCCGCGGCGCGCGCCGCCCTGCGCGATCGTTTCGCACATCTGGTCGAACGTCCGCATGAACGTGATCGGGCCGGAGGCGATGCCGCCGGTCGAGCCGACGGAGTCGCCGTAGGGCCGGAGCTGCCAGAACGCGTACCCCATGCCGCCGCCGGACTGGAACACCTCGGCCGCTTCCTTGGCGGTCTGGTGGATGTCGGTGATGTCGTCGGCCGGGGAGTCGACGAAGCAGGCGGAGAGCTGCTGGAGCTCGTCGCCCGCGTTCATCAGGGTCGGCGAGTTCGGCATGAAGGAGAGCTGTTCCATCCCGTCGCGGAACCGGTCCGCGGTCGCCTCGACGTGGTCGCGCACGCTCTCGGGGAGCTCGGGAACGACGGTGTCGTACGCGAACTTGTTGACGTTGTGCGCGGTCAGCGTCGTCTCGGCTTCGTCCTCGGCGGTCGTCCCCGCGCCGAAGACCTCGGCGGCGAGTTCGTCCCGTCGCGGATGACCGGGTTTCAGCTGATCGGGCGTGACCGTGATCTCGAGGTCCAGTTTCTCGGCCTCGAAGACCGCCTCCGCGAGCGCGACGTTGCGCGCCACGCGGTCGAACAACTCCTCGGGGTTCTCGATGGTCTCGCCGTCCGCGTTCTTCCGGAGATAGCGCGCGGGCAGGATGTTGTGGTAGGCGTTGGCGGTGAGCCGCTCCTCCATCGTCTCGCCCGTGGTTCGTTTGATCGGCAGTTCGAGTTCGTCGGCGGTGACGCCGTCGCTGCTCATTCGGCGGTCACCCCGCTCGGTTGACGTGCGTTCTGGCTCATATATGGTGTCTACGTACTGACGCAGCAGGCCCTTTTGTGTTCCGCTCCCGGCCCGGATAGGTGGCTACCTGTTCGATTCGGTATGTAATTTCCGGTCCGCGTGTCTGACGCCGGATTCGATTACGTTCAAACGACACGTGTTCCGGACACATAAACATGGCCAGACCAGAGTGAAACTGAATTTCTCGGCGCAAAACCGCCGGATGTATCGGCCGTCCCACCGGAACAAAAGGGGGGTTAATCACCTCGTATTTTCGGCGTTATGCTGTGGATTACCCCGATCGGACCGGGCGAACGGCTCGGCGTCCGCGTCGCGGTGGCGCAGTATTCGCCGGCGTACCTATCAGAATTCGATAATCGGAGACCGAACGGCGTTCTCCACCCCGGACGGTTCCCCACAAGCTTATGCCGGGCGTGGTCTTGGTGGCGGATATGACCGCTTCGCTCGCCGCGTTGGCATCGTCGCTGCCCCTTCAGGCCGGGCTCCTCGCCAGTCAGGCGGGACAGCTGCTCCTCACACTCGTCGCCGTCGCGATCGTCATCATCGTCGGCAAGTTCGTGCTGAAGCTCGCGTGGCGACTGGTCACGATCGGGATCGTCCTCGTCGCCGCGTTCTTCCTGCTGTCGACGATCGGCGTCATCTAAAAACCGTCCACGACCGGACCGACCCCGACTACTGGAACGCGGTGCCGGGCTCGGCGTCCTCGCGGTCGACCTCCGACCGCTGGAACCGCTTTTCGATCTCCTCGTAGCGCTCCCGCGTCTCGGTGGTGACGCTCGGGTTCACCTCGTCGAGCGCGTCCTCGAAGTGCGCCATCGTCACGCGGACGTTGCCGACGGACTCGCCGACTTCCTCGCGCGAGACGCTGCCGATGAACTCCCGGGAGGCGTTCATCGACGCCTCGCGAGCCACCGCCTCGATGTCGGCGCCGACGTACCCGTCGGTCTGCCGGGCGAGCGAATCGAGGTCGACGTCGTCGGCCAGCGGCTTGTTCCGGGTGTGGACCTCCAGGATCTTCCGGCGGGCCTCCTCGTCCGGCACGGGCACGTGCACGTGACGGTCGAGGCGACCGGGACGGAGCAGGGCCGAGTCGATGAGGTCCGGGCGGTTCGTCGTCGCGACGACGACCACGTCCTCCAGCGATTCGAGCCCGTCGAGCTCCGTCAGCAGCTGGGAGACGACGCGCTCGCCGACGCCGGAGTCGCCGGAGTGTTTGCCGCGCTCGGTGGCCATCGAGTCGATCTCGTCGAAGAACACGATGGTCGGCGCGTTCTCGCGGGCCTTGCTGAACACCTCGCGGACGCCCTTCTCGGACTCGCCCACGTACTTGTTCAGCAGCTCCGGCCCCTTGATCGAGATGAAGTTCGACTCCGCCTCGTTGGCGACGGCCTTCGCGAGCAGGGTCTTCCCCGTGCCCGGCGGGCCGTACATCAGGACGCCCTTGGCGGCCTGCATGTCGAGCTCCTCGAACACCTCGGGGTACTCCAGCGGCCACTGGATCGTCTCGCGGAGCCGCTCTTTGGTCTCCTCTAGGCCGCCGACCTGGTCCCAGGAGACGTCCGGGACCTCGACGAACACCTCGCGGAGCGCGGAGGGCTCGATGCCCTTCATCGCCTCCTTGAAGTCGGTCTCGGTGACCTGAATGGAGTTCAGCACGTCGGCGTCGATCTCGTCGCTCTCGAGGTCGAGCTCGGGACGGATCCGCCGCAGCGCGTGCATCGCGGACTCCTTCGCGAGCGACTCCAGGTCGGCCCCGACGAAGCCGTGCGTGTTCTCCGCGTACTCGTCCAAGTCGATCTCCTCGACCAGCGGCATGTTCCGCGTGTGGACCTGCAGGATCTCCTTGCGGCCGTCGCGGTCGGGGACGCCGACCTCGATCTCGCGGTCGAAGCGGCCGCCGCGCCTGAGGGCGGGGTCGATGGCGTCGACGCGGTTGGTCGCCCCGATGACGACCACCTCGCCGCGCTCTTCGAGCCCGTCCATCAGCGAGAGCAGCTGGGCCACGACGCGCCGCTCCACGTCGCCGCCCGCCTCCTCGCGCTTGGGCGCGATCGAGTCGAGCTCGTCCATGAAGATGATCGCGGGCGCATCCTCGGACGCCTCCTCGAACACGTCACGGAGTTGCTCTTCGGATTCGCCGTAGTACTTCGACATGATTTCCGGGCCGGAGATCGTGTGGAAGTTCGCGTCGATCTCGTTGGCGACCGCCTTCGCGATCAGGGTCTTGCCGGTCCCCGGCGGGCCGTGAAGCAGGACGCCCTTCGGCGGGTCGATGCCGAGCCGCTTGAACAGCTCGGGGTGGCGCATCGGCAGTTCGATCATCTCGCGGACCTGCTCGAGCTCGTCGTCGAGCCCGCCGATGTCCTCGTAGGTGATGTCGGGGGCTCCGCCGGGCGCGCCGGCGGTGGCCCCGCCGGGCTGCTGGCGGATCTGCTCGGCGGGCTTCTGGGAG
>NZ_JAWOBM010000060.1:0-4055 GCF_046498025.1 Halorubrum sp. | reverse complement strand
CGGTCGATCCCGCCGTCGTCGCCGAGACGCTCCCCGACCGGCTCTCGGTCGCCACGCACGACGGGGACGCGTACCTCGGCGTGGTCGCCTTCGTGATGGACGACATCCGGCCCCGAGGCGCTCCGTTCGGACTGAGTTTCCCGGAGCTTAACCTCCGGACCTACGTCCGGGGGTCGGCCGGTCCCGGCGTCTACTTTTACAATCTCGACGCCGACGACCGGCTCGGCGTCTCGCTCGCTCGCCGACTGTTCGCGCTGCCGTACTACCGCGCCGAGATGAGCGTCACCCGCCGGGGGGGCGACGACGCCGTCCGGTTCCGGAGCCGTCGGACGCACCGCGGGGTCCCGAGGGCGCGCTTCGACGCCACCTACGGGCCGACCGGCGAGGGGTTCGCGGCCGAGCCGGGGTCGCTCGAGGCGTTCCTCGTCGAGAACTACCGATTTTACGCGCAGGGGAATCGCCTCTACCGCGGCGAGATCGGCCACGAGCCGTGGACGCTGCGCGAGGGGACCGTCGACGTACGCGAGAACACCCTCTTCGAGGCGAACGGCTTCGACCGGTCGGAGGGCGAACCGATCGTCCACTGCGCCGACCCGATCGACGTGAGCGCGGACCGAATTCGGCGCGTCTGAGACCGTCGACCGCCGAAGACCGACCGCTACGGAAACAGCCCGCGGTACTCGTGGGCGCTCGCGGTGCGTTCGAGCGCGAGGGTGTACGCGGCGGTCCGCAGGTCGGGGAGTCCCTTCTCGTCGTACTGGTCGATCGTCTGGTCGAACGCCGTCCCCATGCGGCGTTCCAGCTCGGCGTTCACCGTCTCCAGCGGCCACGAGAACTCCTGGGCGTTCTGGACCCACTCCAGGTACGAGACGATGACGCCGCCCGCGTTCGCGAGGATGTCCGGCACCACCTGCACGTCGCGCTCCGTCAGCACCTCGTCTGCGGCCACGGTGGTGGGGCCGTTCGCGGCCTCGACCATCGCCGACGCGCGCAGGTCGTCGACGTTGTCGGCGGTGATCACGCCCTCGACGGCGGCCGGGATCAGGACGTCCACGTCGAGGGTCAACAGGTCCTCGTTGCCGATCAGGTCGGGGTCGTCCCAGCGCTGGCCGCCGTCGGTCGCTCGCCGGTCCTCCGGCGACGCCCGGATGTCGCCGGCCACGTACTCCTCGATCAGCCCGCCCGCGGTCACGTGGGCCGCGAGCGCCCCCACGTCGAGCCCGTCGGTGTCGTACGCGGCCCCGCTGACGTCGGAGGTGGCGACGATCCGGGCGCCGGCCTCGTCGAGGAGCCGGGCCGCGTTCGACCCGACGTTGCCGAACCCCTGGATCGCGACGGTCGCCCCCGAGAGGTCCCGGTCGAGGTACTCGAAGAGGCGCTCGGTGACGATCGAGACGCCTCGGCCCGTGGCCTCGACTCGGCCGGGAGTCCCGCCGATCTCCAGCGGTTTGCCGGTGACGACCTGCGGGACGGAGTGGCCCTCGTACATCGAGTAGGTGTCCATCATCCACGCCATCGTCTGCGGGTTCGTGTTCATGTCCGGCGCGGGCACGTCGGTCTCGGGGCCGATCATCCGGCGGATCCCCTCCGTGTACCGCCGGGTGAGGCTCTCTAAGTCGTTCTGGGTGAGGTCCTTCGGCTCGCAGATCACGCCGCCCTTCGCGCCGCCGTACGGGAGGTCGACGAGCGCGGTCTTCCACGTCATCCACCCCGCGAGCGCCTCGACCTCGCGCTGGCTGACGGTCGGGTGGAACCGGACGCCGCCCTTGAACGGCCCGCGCGCGCTGTCGAACTGACAGCGGAACCCCTCGAACACCTCGACCTCGCCGGAATCGAGTTCCACGGGGAGCGTGACCTTGAGCGTGCGCTCCGGGTGTTTGAGCCGCTCGAAGACGCCGTCGTCCACGTCGGCGTACGCCTTCGCGCGGTCCATCTGGGCGAGCATGTTCTCGAACGGGTCGTCCGTCATGGGGGGCCCGACTCGGTCCCCCCTGATATCGGTTTCGGCAAGTATTGACTTCGACAGAGAGTACCTATCAAGACACCGGCAGCGCCGTCCGCGTCCCCGATCGGGACCCGTTTCGCCCGGACTTATACGTCGGCGTCGACAACATCGGCGTATGATACGCGGACACGCGACGGAGGAGCGTCGATGACGGCACAGTCGCTGCATCCGCGGATCCGGGTCGTGTGGGTTCTCCGCGCGGTGATCGTCGCCGCGGTGCTCTCCCTCCCGTTCGCCGGCGCCTCCTACCTCGGTCGCCTCCCGCGGTGGGCGCCGGTCGTCGCCGGCAGCGTCGTACTGGTGCTCGGCGTGACCCACGCCGTACTCCGGTACCGTCGCTGGAGCTACGAGATCCGCGAGGACGCGCTGTACCTCGACCGCGGCGTGGTCACGCAGGTCCGAACCACGGTGCCGCTGGTGCGGATCCAACACGTCGACTCCCGACGCGGCCCGGTCGAGCGCGGCGTCGGCCTCGCCTCCTGTGTCGTATACACCGCCGGATCCCGGGGGGCGGACGTTCGGATCCCGGGACTGACGCCGACCGGCGCGAGCGACCTCCGCGAGGAGTTGAAACGACTGGCGATCCGCGCGGACGGGGAGGACGCGGTGTGAAACTCGCGCCCCAGTCGGTCCCGTACCGCGCGCTCCAGAAGGTGTCGGGGTTGATCGTCATCGCCTTCCTGATCGTGAACAGCAACGACTGGGGGTTCCCGGCGGCGGCCGCCGCCGGGGGAGCGATCCTCCTCGTCGCGCTCGCGTACGAGGTCGCCTACTACCGGCGGTACGAGTACCGGCTCACGGAGGACACGCTCGACATCTCCTCCGGCGTGATCTCGCGCCGCGAGCGGGAGATCCCGTACCGGCGGATCCAGAACGTCGACGTGAGCCAGAGCGTGATCCAGCGGGCGCTCGGGATCGCCGCGGTCGACCTGGAGACCGCCGGCGGCTCCTCCACCGAGGGGTCGATCCGCTTCGTCAAACCCGACGAGGCCACCCGCCTCCGCCGCGAGGTCCAGCGCCGCAAGTCCCGCGCGTCGACCGGCGAGGGCGACGAGAAAACGGAGGCGGGCGCGGGCGACGCCGAGCGCGACGCGATCGGCCCGGAGGAGGATGAGCTGTTCGCCATCTCGCCGGGCGAGCTCGCGCTGGTCGGCGCGCTGTCGTTCGACGGGCGGCTCATCGGCCTGCTGCTATTTCTGAGTTCGGGGTCGGTCCCGGTGCTCTCGGGGTTCATTCCCGAGGCGTCCGCCGCCGCGCTCACCGCGACCGCCATCGTCGCCGTCGGCGCGCTGTTCCTCGTGTCGTGGCTCCTCGGCGCGGGGGTGGCGTTCTCGAACTACTACGGATTCCGGCTCTCGCGGGCCGGCGACGAGCTCCGGTACGAGCGCGGGCTGTTCCGGCGGTACAGCGGCTCCATCCCGACCGAGAAGATCCAGACGCTGATGATCACCGACAACCCGGCGAAGCGGGCGCTCGGCTACGCCAGCCTCTCGATCGAGACCGCCGGGTACGCGCCCGGCCAGTCGGGCGAAGGGGGGAGTCAGGCGGCGGTCCCCATCGCGACGACGGACCGCGTCTACCGACTCGCCCACGAGGTGGAGTCGTTCGGCACGCCGACGTTCTCTCGTCCGCCGAAGCGGGTCCGGTGGCGGTACGTCATCCGCTACGCGATCGTCGTCTCGGTCCTCGTCGGGATCGCCTTCGCGATCGACTGGTTCGTCGCTCCCGACCTCCCGTGGTACGGGCCCGCGATCCTCCTGTTCGCGGTGCCGCCGGCCGCGCACTTGAAGTGGAAGCACCGCGGGTACTGGCTCGGCGAGGACCACCTCCTCACGCGCAACGGCTTCTGGGGCCGGACGGTGACGGTCGTCCCGTACTACCGGATCCAGACGGTCATCGACAGCCGGACGGTCTTCCAGCGCCGCTGGGACGTGGCGACGGTCGTCGCCGACACCGCCGGGAGCAGCTCGATCGCCGGCACGTCCGCCGCCGCCGTCGACTTCGAACTCGAGGAGGCGATCGAGCTCCGCGAGACGCTGCAGGAGCGGCT
>NZ_JAWOBM010000035.1:0-49247 GCF_046498025.1 Halorubrum sp. | reverse complement strand
ACTCGACGCTCGACGACGACGAGGAACTCGAGGACCTCGAGACCGAGAAAGAGACGAGCGCGTAGACGGCTCCGCGACGCCGACCGATCTCCGCCGCGACGTTTTCTCCGACCGCCGTGGGCACGTGGCCTAGCGGACAGGGCGAGAGGTTCCTAACCTCTCGATCGCGGGTTCGAATCCCGCCGTGCCCGCTACCTGCGAACGAAGTGAGCAGTAGCGGCACATGCGGGATTCGAAGCAGGGAACGGAGCGAGCGTAGCGAGCGAAGTGAGTGAGGTTCGAATCCCGCCGTGCCCGTTCCGTCGCTTCGCTCAGTCACGGGCACGGCCGACCCTCGCTCGCTCACCTGCGTTCGCTCGCGAGGATCCCGCCGTGCTTTTTAATTAGTCCCGCCAAGCCGCGGAAACGACCGCCACGCGAGCCACACCGAGAACGCGGCGATCGCGAGCGTCGCGCCGGCCAGGGGCGGTCCGGGGTCGTACAACAGGGGCGGGTGGTAGCCGAGGCCGTAATCGAGGACGACGTTGCCGACCGCGAGCGCGAGGGCGACGGCGAGCGCCCCGCGCGTCGTCCGCCCGAACGCGGGGAAAAGCAGCGCGAGCCCGACGAAACAGAGGTGCGTGCCGAGCACGCCCCAGTAGTAGATCCAGGCGTCGGGAGCCGCGACGTACTGCGAGAACGCGAGGTTCAGCGAGACCAGCGGCCAGAGGCCGAAGGTGATCAGCCAGACGAACGCGAGCGTCTGGAGGTATGCCAGCGCCCGGGAGGTCGGCGCGTCGGCGACCGCGCTCCCGCCGGCCCGAACCGTCGGCACGAGCGCCAGGAGGACGGCCCCGCCGAGCGCGACAGCGACCGCCGAGTCCGCGTACAGCGGCCACAGCGGGACCGGCACGTCCCCGGCGGTCGGCGCGTAGTAGCCGACGCCGACCGCGAACATGAACGCGACGAACGCGAGCAAGACGCCGAGGCTCCGCGGAGTGCCGAGCAGCTCCTCGGCGATCGCCGCGCGGACCCGACGGCGGACGGACGGTCGCCTGAGGCGGCCGAGAGAGCGAAGGACCGAGCCGTCGTCCGGTTCTGTCACGCCGGCACTTCGGTCGCGGGGGATAAAAACCGCCCTCTCACTCGGTAATTATCAGAGTCGGGGTTTTGCGAGACACCTTTTTTAACGGCGGTAATGTTGACGGAGTCATGGCAACCGAGGACGCCGAGCGTTCGCCCCAGTCGTCCGACGAGGCGGCCGGAGTGCGGTCGGCGTCCGACGCGTCCGTCGTTCCCGTCGCGAGGGGTCGATACTCGTGGCGGGCGTTCCTGACCGACCGCGGCCGCCGCGACGCCGCGACGGAGTTGTACGCGGACGTGGGCGACGAGCCGGCGGTCCCGGCGAGCGCCGTCGCCGCGCACGCCGAGGACGAGGCCGCCCGCGTGATTCGCGCGTCCGGCGTCGACGAGCCGTTCGTGGCCGACGGCGACACGCCGGTCTCCGGGCACGGGACGCCCGAGGCGGGGACGCTCGTGGCCGGCGACGGCCACGTCGTGCTCGACGGCGACGCCGTCGTCCCCGACGGCACGTCGACGGCGGCGGCGGTCTCCGACGCGTTCAACGTCGAGCCCGAGCCGGGCCCGAGAGACGCGGAGAACGAGTCGGGGACCGAGGAGGAATCGGCGGCAGCGAGCGACGAGCCGGGTGCGGACGACTCGGCGGACGCCGATGAGGTGGACACGGACGACGCGGAGACGGACGACGAGGAATCGGACGCCGAGGGGCCCGGGGACGACGCCGACGGCGATACTGAGGAGACGGAGGCCCGCCGCGACGTGGAAGACGCGCTCGTCGTCGGCAGGGGGGGCGTGCCCGGTACGGTCGCCGTCGCCGCCGCGGACGTCGAGACGGTCCCGAGGCGCGCGCCGACCGCCGAGGAGTGGGCGCGCGTCGACGTCGACCCGAGCGAGTTCCTCGGGTTCGATCCCTCGGAGACGGGGTATCGCGTCGGAGCGGCCGCGGCCGTCGGCGACGTCATCTGGGACCTGTGTTCGGCCCGGTACGACCTCTACGAGGTGCCGGTGCTCAAGGGGTACTACACGTGGGACGACTACCGCGACGAGTTCTTCCTCGACGAGCAGGGGAACCCGCCGACCGACGAGGAGGGCGAGCCCCTGGCGTTCACCTCCGAGGACAAGACGGCGGCGCTGGGGTTCGACCCGGACCGGACAGAGGAGCTGCTGGACGCGGGCGGGACCGCCGCCACCGACCTCGCAGACCTCGTCGACGAGC
The DNA here is from genome assembly GCF_046498025.1 of Halorubrum sp. Lineage (NCBI taxonomy): Archaea > Methanobacteriati > Methanobacteriota > Halobacteria > Halobacteriales > Haloferacaceae > Halorubrum > Halorubrum sp. Next base: position 46,972 of record NZ_JAWOBM010000035.1, on the reverse strand, counting down.
GCACGGTGGACGTCAACCCCGAGGTCGACGAGGACGAGTTCTTCTCGACGGCCGCGGGCGACACCACCCTCGCGAACCGATACGACCTGGAGAAGGCGGTGCCGATGCCGAAGAAGACCCACTTCCGCGAGATAGAGCGGTACTGGGTGAACAAGCCGTACGCGTTCGTGATCGTGTTCCGGTCGACGAAGGAGAACGAGGTGAAGTACTACGCGGTCCAGCCGTACCGGACCGCGATCGAGACGGACCTCGTCGAGTTCATGACGGGGAAGCTCAGGACGTCGATCAAGTACGCCGACGAGGCGATAGCGGGCGGCGACGAGGCGTTCCGCAAGGACGTGATCGTCGACGAGGCGCTCACCCTCCTCGACCGGTACGACCTCTACGAGCGCGAGGACGACGACCGCGGGGTCATCGACGACCTCGTCGACGACGTGGTCGATCGGTTCGGGTTCGACGTCACGGAGGGGATCGCGGCTCGAATCACGGAGTCGCTCGGCTACGAGCCCCCCGCGGAGTCGGACTCCGAGTCGACGCCGACGAAGATACTCGCGCGACCCGAGCCGGCTTTGCTGGCCGAGGACCCGGAGACGCTGTCGACCCATCAGGTCGAGAAGCTGCTGTACTACCTCAAGCGCGACTTCATCGGCTACGAGCGGATCGACCCGATCAAGTACGACATCAACGTCGAGGACATCTCCTGTGACGGATACAACTCGCCCGTCTTCGTCTACCACTCCGACTACGAGCAGATCATCACCAACGTCTACCACGAGACCGACGAGCTCGACGACTTCGTCGTGAAGCTCGCGCAGCGCTCCGGCAAGGGGATCTCCAAGCGCCGGCCGCAGGTGGACGCCACCCTCCCCGACGGTTCCCGGGCCCAGCTCACGCTCGGCCGGGAGGTGTCCGACCACGGGACGAACTACACGATCCGCCAGTTCAACGACGTCCCGTTCACCCCGATCGACCTGATCAACTGGAAGACGTTCTCGCTCGACGAGATGGCGTTCCTCTGGCTCTCCATCGAGAACCACAAGAGCCTGATCTTCGCGGGCGGCACCGCCTCCGGGAAGACGACGAGCCTGAACGCGGTCTCCCTCTTTATCCCCTCGAACGCGAAGATCGTCTCCATCGAGGACACCCGCGAGGTCGAGCTTCCCCAGCGCAACTGGATCGCCTCCGTCACCCGGCCCTCCTTCTCCGACGACGACAAGGGCGACATCGACGAGTTCGATCTGCTGGAGGCCGCGCTCCGTCAGCGTCCCGACTACATCGTGATGGGCGAGATCCGCGGCGAGGAGGGTCGGACCGCCTTCCAGGTGATGTCGACGGGCCACACCACGTACACGACGTTCCACGCCGACACGGTCGGCGAGGTGCTCAAGCGGTTCACCACGGAGCCGATCAACGTCTCGAAGACGATGTTCACGGCCCTCGATCTGGTCTCCGTCCAGACCTCGACCCGGGTGCAGGGCAAGAAGGTGCGCCGGAACAAGTCGCTGACGGAGATCAACCACTACGACGCGGAGAACGACGAGATCAACGTCCAAGACGTGTTCCAGTGGCAGGCGGAGACGGACGAGTTCCTCCAGATGGGCGACTCGAACACGCTCGAGGACATCATGTTCGACCGCGGGTGGAGCCGCGAGACGCTGAACGAGGAGCTTCGGGAGCGTCGGGTCGTGCTGGCGTACCTCATCGACCGCGGACTCAACAGCTACGCGCAGGTGGCCGCCACGTTCCAGGCGTTCATCAACGACCCCGAAACGGTGCTCGCGCTGATGGCCAACGAACAGCTGGAGCGCTCGCTGGAGGACCTCCGGGAGATGGAGTCGGTGCTCATCAACGTCGACCGCGACAAGGAGGAGATGGTCCCCCGACCCGAGCCGGACGAGGCGGGCCGCGAGGAGGTCGAGCGGATCCTCGCCGACGCCGACGACCTGTTCGCGGAGTACCGCGGTCGGATGCCCGAGTCCGTCGCCGACGCGCTGCTCGAGGTGGCACCCGCCCCGGACGTCGAGGCGTCGCCCGACGCCCCGCACGAGACGCTCGCGGAGACGGCCTGCGAGGCGGCGGCGAACGACTCGGCGACGAACGGGTCGTCGGGCGAGAGCGACCCGGCGACGAACGGGCCGTCCGAGGTGAACGGCTCGCCGGTCCCGACGATCGACGACACGCGGGCCGAAGCCGACGGCGACATCGACGCTGATGCCGGTGTCGACACTGACACCGGTGTCGACGCCGACGCCGATGTCGACGGCGAGGACGAGGGACCGATCGACTTCGACGAGCCGTTCGACGGGGGTGTCGACGTGTTGGAGCCGGCCGTCGAGCGGGGCGAGACGAGCGATGTCACTCACGACGAGGCAGACGAGAGCGCCTCTGAAGGGGGAGACGAGAGCGCGTCCGAAGAGAGGGACGAGAGCGACTCCGAGGAGTCGGACGGGGGAGAGAGCGAGGACGACATCGGCGACTGGGGGTTCGGCACGGTCGAGTCCCCGGAGGAGGGGTAGCGCCGTGTCCCCGAGGAGGCGGTTCGCGTGAGTCTGGACACCGGGGTCGGTGGCGGGTCTGCCGACGCCGACGTCCTCGCGGAGCTGTTCTACCCCGTCTTCGAGCTCCTGTTCGACGCCGACGGCGACTTCGTCGGGGACATCGAGCGAAAGCTCGCGGAGGCGCGGATGCCGGACCAGGTGGAGATGTACGTGTCGCGGGCGCTCGGCGCCGGGCTGCTCGTCGGTGGACTCCTCTGGGCGCTCGGGACGCTGATCGGGTACGGCGTGTTCTCGCTCGGACTGATCGACCCGAACGCGCTCTCCCTCGGCATGCCGGCGCCCACGCCGGCGATCCAGGAGCTGCTGCGGTCGCTGGTCGTGCCGGCGGCGGTGCTGATAAGCGGCCTCGTCTTCGGCTCGCTGGGGTTCGCGTCGGGGTTCGGCGGCGTCGTCGCGGTCCCCTACTCACGGGCGTCCTCGCGGAAGCGCGAGATCAACCTGCTGCTGGCGGACTCCGTCTCGTTCATGTACGCGCTCTCGGTCGGCGGGCTCAATCAGCTCGAGATCCTCCGCGCGATGGCGACGGCGGAGGACACCTACGGCGAGGTCTCCCGCGAGTTCCAGAGCATCGTCAACGAGACGGAGTACTTCGGGACCGACTACCGGAACGCGATCCGACAACAGTCGATGGAGACGCCGTCCGACGAGCTCTCGCAGTTCCTCGCCGACATGCTCTCTATCGTCAACTCCGGCGGCGACATGGAGAGCTTCCTGAAGGACAAAAAGGAGAAACACCTCCGCACGTCGAAACAGGAGCGCGAGATGACCTTGGAGACCCTGGAGCTGTTCGGCGAGATGTACATGACGCTCTCGCTTTTCCCACTGCTTCTCATCATCATCCTCGTCATCATGGGGATGATGGGAGAGTCGGACGACTTCCTACTGTACGCGACGGTGTACGTCCTGATCCCGCTGACGGGTGTCGGCTTCCTCGTGCTCGTCTCCACCGTCAAGCAGGACGAGCCCGGCGACGGCTACCTCCGCCCGGACGGAGGGAGCGAGCGGCTCAGACAGACGAGCCGGGAGGGGTTGCTCCACTTCGGACTGATCGAGGGGTTCGTCGGTCGATTTGGCGTCTTCGACCGGATCCGCGACCGGGAAGGGACGTACAAGACGAAACAGATCGTCTCGGCACCGCACGTGTTCCTGCGCGACAACCCGCTGTACACGCTGGCGCTGACCGTGCCGGCCGCGGTCGCCGTCGTCGCCGTCGCGGCGCTCACCGGCAACGCGCCGACGACCTTCGACGGGTGGGTCGACCGCCCCGTCTGGTCGGCGTTCGTCTGGATCTACCTCCCGGCGTACCTCGTGTTGATCCCGCTCGCGGCCTTCCACGAGTGGAGCCAGCAGTCGAAACGGGCGATCACGGGCAAGCTCTCCGAGAGCCTCCGGAAGCTCTCCTCGGCGAACGACACCGGCCAGACCCTGCTGGAGTCTGTTCGGACGGTCTCGGAGACCTCCACCGGCCAGCTCGCCGAGGAGTTCGAGGTGATCCACGCGAAGGTGAACTACGGGATGAGCCTCCGGGACGCCATGGTCGAGTTCAACAACACGTACGCGGTCCCGCGGCTCGCCCGGACGGTGAAGCTGATCTCGGAGGCCCAGGAGGCCTCCTCGCAGATCACGGACGTGTTGACGACGGCGGCCCAGGCCTCGGAGAACCAGGACGACATCGAGCGCGAGCGGCGGTCCCGGACCCGGATGCAGGTGGCGATCATCGTGATGACGTACGTCACGCTCCTCGGTGTGATGGCGATTCTCCAGACCCAGTTCATCGACGTGATGGGCGGGCTCTCGTCGCAGGCGGACGGCGGCGGGGCGGCGGCCGGGGGCGCGGGCGGCGGCGCCGGCTTCGGGGGCGGTGGCGGCGTCGACCCCGACGTGCTCTCGATGCTCTTCTTCCACGCGGTGACCCTGCAGGCGGCGCTCTCTGGCTTCATCAGCGGCTACATCCGCAACGCCGACATCATCTCCGGGGTCAAGTTCGCGGTGATCCTGATGACGCTCGCGCTGGGGGTGTGGATCTATGTCGGCTGACCGGCGAGCGGACGACCGCGCCCAGACACCGATCGACTTCGCCGTCGGCGCGAGCGTGTTCCTGTTGACGCTCGGGTTCGTGATCGCCTTCGTCCCGACGGTGTTCGACCCCTTCGCGGGCGCCGCGACCGCCTCGCCGGCCCTGAGTGACCGGGTCGCCGCGGGGCTCGTCGGCGACCTCCTCGTCGCGTCGCCGACCGAGCCCGCGGTGTTGTCCCCCGCGTGTACGGCCGCGTACTTCGAGGGCGACGGGGGGAACGCCACCCTCGCCGACGCGGCCGGCTGCCCGGCGGGAGTCACGAACGACACGGCCGCGGAGTTCGGGATCGACGACGACGTGCTCGTCGTCGTCCATCCCATGGACGAGGCCGACCCGGTCGACAACGCCTCGACCGTCTCGTTCGACACGGAGTCAGGCACGCGGGCGGTCGAACTGCGTCGGAGCACGAGCGATCCGGTCCGCGTGGACCGCGGCGGCGTCAGCGTCTCGCAGCGGCTCGTCTCGATCGACGGGACGCAGTACCGACTCACGGTGTGGGTGTGGTGACCGTGCGACCGACCGACGACCGCGCGCAGGCGCACACGCTGGAGGCGTTCGCGGCGGCGATCCTGATCGTCGCCGGGCTCACCTTCGCGCTGCAGGCGACCGCGGTGACCCCGCTGTCGGCCAGCACGTCGAACCAGCACTTGGAGAACCAGCAGCGGGCGGTCGCGAACGACCTCCTGGAGACGAGCGCGGCGAACGGCGATCTCGAGGCCGCCCTGCTCCGCTGGGATCCGGACAGGGAGACGTTCACCGACAGCCGGAGTCCGAGGTACTTCACCGGCGGCGGACCGCCGAACGGGTTCGGCGCGGCGCTGAACGAGAGCTTCGGCGACCGGCGGATCGCGTTCAACGTCCACATCAGACACGGGCCGGACAACGCGGCCGAGACGACGCTTGTGAGCATGGGTGCGCCGAGCGACAACGCCGTGACGGCGACGCGAACGGTCGTCGTGACCGACGACGCGAACCTGACCGCGCCGGGACACGAGAACACGACGCTGCGGGCGCTCTCGGACGGGACGGCCGACGGCGAGTTCTACGCGACCGACGCCGCTCCCGGCGCGGTCTACGACCGACTGGAGGTGCGCATCGTCGTATGGCAGCTGTGATCCCGGGGCCGTCCGACGGCGACCGCGACGGTCGGCGGTTCCGCGTCGACGCTCGGGACGACCGCCGGTTCCGCGACGCCGACCGCGGCCAGCTCCTCCTGGTCACGGGGCTCGTCGTGGCCGTCTCCCTGGTGGCGCTCGTGGTGCTTCTGAACGCGAGCATCTACAGCGAGAACGCCGCGACCCGCGGGATCGAGGCCGCCGACGGCGAGGCGCTGGAGGTCCGCGCCGCCGCGGTCGAGGAGACGGGGGCGCTGATCGACGGGACCAACCGGGACCGGCCCGCGAACCACTCCGAGGCCACGGCGGCGGTCGAGGACGGCATCGCCGATCTCGACGAGTACCTCGCCCGTGCGTACGCCGATCGAGGTGGGGTGACCCACGTGGCGGGCGACGCCTCGACGATGCGGAACGGGAGCTACGTGACGGGTAACCTCACCGCGAACGGCACCGGCGACGCGAACGCGACCCTCGCCGCCGACGTCAACCGGACGCGGGGCTTCGTCGTCGAAGTCAAACCGGACACGCTCGCGTCCACGAACGAAGCCGACGCGTCCGACGACGCGTTCTTCATCGAGTTCGGCAACGCGAGCAACGACACGCGCGAGGTGTACGTGTACGAGAGCGACGACAACGTCACCGTCGCCGTCGGGGAGAACGGAAGCGACCCGAGCGTCGTCTGCTCGACGCCGTCCGCCGACCGCGTCGGGGTCGACCTGACGGGCGACCGGACCGGCGACGAGCGCTGTCCGGGGCTCTGGGCGGCGAGCGCCGGGTCACTGAAGGGTCCCTACGACGTGTCCATGGAACGGACCGACGAGGCGAACGGCACAGTGACCGCGACCGCGCGTCCCGACTCGGGAGACGCCGTCGGCTCGGACCTGACGGCGACTCCGGCGGTGTACGACGCGCAGATCGAGTTCGGCTACCGGACCGCGGAGCTCCGGTTCGAGACCGCCGTCCGGGTCGCGCCGGGTGAGCCCGATGCGTGATCCCGCGGGCGCGGGTGACCGCCGCTTCCGCGGCGACGAACGCGCGGTGAGCGTCACCGTCGGGTACGTGCTGACGCTCGCGATCGGCGCGGTGCTGCTCTCCGGGATCGTCATCGGGATCGGGGGCGTGGTCGACTCGCAGACGGACCGCGTCGTCAGAGGCGACCTCGCCGTGGTCGGGCAGACCGCTGTCGCGAACCTCGAGAGCGCGGACCGGCTCGCTCGCGCGGCGGAGGTCGACCGCCCGAGCGACGCCGACTCGGCGAACGTCAGCGTCGCGGTCGACCTCCCGACCCGGATCGCCGGCCGGCCGTACCGGATCGCGGTCGATAACCGGAGCGTGACGCTACGGACCGACGATCCGGAGGCCGTCGCCGAGATCCCCCACGTCGCGACGGTGCCGGTCGAGTCCTCGCGGGTGCGAGGCGGTCCGATCCGGATCCGGTACGACGGCTCGACGGGTCGACTGGAGGTGACGGAGCGGTGAGCCTGCGGCGGGTCCGCACGGTCTCGGTCGGGGGCGTCTCCTCGCTCGCCGGCGACGACCGCGGCGTGAGCAACGTCGTCGGCTACGTCCTCGTGTTCTCGCTGATCACGGTGACGATCGGGGCGGTGTTCGCGGTCGGCATCACGGGCGTGGAGGACCGTCGGGAGGCCGAGCGGGTCGCCAACGTCGAGCGCGCGTTCGACGTGCTCGACGATAACCTGCGAGACGTCCAGCGGTACGGCGACCCCAACCGGGCGACGGAGGTCCGGCTGGCCGGCGGCGCCCTGTCGGTCTCCGAGGAGACCCGCTTCGTCCTCGCCGACACCAACGAGACCGGCGACGTCGAAACCGGCACGTTCGCCGAGTGGACGTCGAGGGCGGTCACGTACCGCGAGGGAGATACGACGATCGCCTACGAGGCCGGCGCGCTGGTCCGCGGCGACGGCGACGGCTCCGTGATGCTGTCCGAGCCGCGATTCGTCGCCGTCGACGGACGGACGACGGTGCCGATCGTCGCGCTGGTTCGCGGCGACGGCGACGAGCGAGTCGCCGGCGACGGGACCGTCCAGATCACCGCGGTGGCGGATTCGAACGACGACTCCGAGACGAGGCGCTTCGACGCCGCGAGCGGCGAGACGCTGTACCTCTGGGTGGAGACTGACCACCCCGACGCGTGGGCGCGCTACTTCGACCGCGTCGACGGATTCGAGGACGCGACGCCCGCCGACGCCGACGGCGTCGCCGTGGCGGAACTGACTCACGACGACCGAGTGTACGTGCGCGAGACGGTCCGGTTCGTCGAGCTGCGGCGCTGACGTCCGGCGAGTCCCGACCCCACGTCAGCGGCCGCGCGCCCGTTTAATCGTCCTCGACCGTCACCCGGTGGCGGGAGACGTGGAGGTGACTCACGACGGGGACGGACTCCCCCTCGAACGGCTGGAGGGTGGCGAGCGACTCGTCGTAGTGGAGGCTGAGGTCGGCGTCGTCGAACGCGAAGCTCCCGGAGGTGAACGAACCCTTGAACGTCATCTGGTCTTTCAGCTCCACGTCGCTCGTGGGTGCGTACATCACCCCCGCGACGTCGATTCCGTTCCCCTCGTCGCCCTCGAAGTAGATCTCGTCTCCGCTCGAGTACAGCCACAGGTTCTTCGTCACGTCGTCGTCGGCGACGATCCGCACCTGGTCTTCCACGTCGACGTTGCCGGTGTTGTACAGCTCGAATCGGGTGTCGTTGGTCGTCTCGATCGACGCCTCGTCTCGAATCCCGACGGCGCCGTCGACGAACAGCTCGTTGCGATTCCCGCCGTCCGCGCGAATCCTGGACCCGTCCTGCATGGCGAGGTCGCCCTCGAGGAGGACCGCGACGTTGTCGTCATCGGTGCCGTCGTCTTCGCCGACGAACTCGATCCTGCTGTCGGCTTCCCTCACGTCGAGTCCGCCGTCGACGTGGACGGTCGCTCCGTTCTCGATTCGGAGCGTGCTGCCGTTGGAGACGGTGATGCCGCCGGTCACGTAGGTATCTTTACTGATCGTTTCGACCGTCCCGTCGTCAAGCTCGAATCCGGTGACGGTGTTCGATTCGAGGTCCTCACCACGGATCCGATTCATCCGCTCGGTTATCGCCCCGGAGATTGGGTCCGCCCCCTCGAGCGAGTCGTCGGTCCGCCGCTCGCCGGTGACAGTCAGCTTGTCTTCCTGTCCGGGGGCGATGTTGTAGGACTCCGCGACGAGATCGCCGCGGATCTCGATCGACTCGGTGTTTCCGCCCCCGCCGGCGGTGAGTTTGAACTCGTTGGTCGTCTGGACAGTCGCGGACTCGTCCGGGTCCGAGGCGTCGTACGGCTCGTCGCGGGAGTCGTAGCTGTCTGCGTACATCGTGTCGATCCCTCCCATCTCGAGCTCGGACCGGCCGACCGCCGAGACGCCCGCGCTGAGCGTCGGATGAACGGTCTCGGTCCGGAGCGCGACCCGGACCTCCGTCTGGGACAGCTGGGTCACGTTCGCCCGCGTCCGGGTCTCGAAGAACCGCCCCCACGCCTCCGCGTACTCGCTCTCGACCGTGATCGTCACGTTCCCGCCGAGCAGCGGGTTCGACACGTTCTCGGACGGGAACAGCCCCTCCGGGTGGTCGGACGTGCCCGTCACGACGGCGGCGTCTCCGAGCCGCCCGTCGACGCCGTCGATCGTCACGAGGGGCAGCGTGAGGGTGTCGCCGCGGTAGTGGAACTCGGGCGGGGAGACCATCCACGAGCCGTCGCCGTTCGACCGCCAGACGCCGCCGCCCTGGTACGCCACCCGGTCGTCGCCCCGCTCGTAGACGATGGCCCCGAGCGTGACGTTCTTCGTCGTCGTTTCCAGGTCTCCGGCGTCGTTTTCGGCCTCCGCCTCGATGCGCATCACTCCCGCCTCGTCGTCGACGCGCACGTCGGCGTTCCGACCGGGGTCGAGGCGGACGCGCTGGCTCGTCGACCCGCTGTGCGCGACGAGGCTGGCCTTCGAGTCCACCTGCGTCATCGCCCCCTCGATCCGCTGGACGTCGGCCGACGACTGCACGTCGGCGAGCGTGGTTGACCCCAGCGCGACCGTCACGCCGACCGCCGTGATCGTGAGTCCCAGCAGGAGGACGACCCCGATCACCTCGCTCTGGGCGCGGTCGGGACGGTGCATACGGGCGCTACACCGGCGGCACGGATAAACGTCGACACCCGAGTATCGAATCTGAGATCGGTGCAGTCCGCGCCGCCGCGCTCGCCTCTCGGGCCACGTCGCGGCGAGCGTCGCCCCCGAGCGCACGACCTAAGCCGACGGGCCCGCTCCGTTGTCGTATGACAGAAGAGTTGTACCTCGCCGACGACACGGTGACCGCCTTCGAGGCGACCGTCGAGCGCGCGCTCGACGACCGCGTGGTCCTCGACCGGACGCACTTCTACCCGACGGGCGGCGGGCAGCCCCACGACACGGGCACGCTCCGCGTCGCCGCCGACGAAGAGTGCGAGGGAGCGAGCGCCGCATGGGAGGTCGTCGACGTCCGGAAGAAGGACACGATCTACCACACCCTCGCGCCGGCCGACGGGAGAGGCGATCCCGCACCGCCCGCTCCCGGTACCCCCGTCGTCGGCGAGATCGACTCGGCTCGTCGAGCCGCCCACTCGAAGTACCACACCGCCCAACACCTGCTCTCCGCGCTGCTTTTAAACGAATTCGACGCGCAGACGACGGGGAACCAGTTGCACGAGGACCACGCGCACCTCGACGCGGCGTACGACCGCTTCGACGACGCCGACCTCGACCGGATCGAGTCGCGACTCAACGAACTCGTCGCCGACGGGCGACCCGTGACGAGCTACGCGATGGACCGCGCCGAGGCCGAGGCGAGCCTCGACCCGGAGCGCACCCGCATTCACCTCCTTCCGGACTCGATCCGGGAGCTCCGAATCGTCGAAATCGGCGCGGCGGACGCGGACGAGGCGGGTCTGGGGCGCGACGTCGACCCCTACGACCGAACCGCCTGCGCCGGGACCCACGTCGGGAACACCGCCGAGATCGGCGAGGTCGTCGTCACCGGCCGGGAGACGAAGGGGGCAGACGAGGAGCGCGTCCGGTTCGCGCTCGCCGAGCACCTCGACGGCGACGAGTGAGGCGCTCGGGGGACGCTCCCGCTCGTCTGCGATCCCGCCGCTTATATACGATCCGCGGCTGGTTCCGCCATGAAGTTCTGCGACGAATGCGGCTCGATGATGATGTCCGGCGAGGGCGAGGACCACTGGGTGTGTAGCTCCGAGGACTGCGACAACGAGCTCGGCCGCGAGGACGACGACGACGAGTGGACCACCGAATCGCAGGTCGAGTCCGAGGTCATCGACGTGAGCGACGCGGAGGACAAGGGGCTCCCGCAGACGACCGCCCACTGCCCGGAGTGCGGCAACGACCGCGCGTACTGGTACATGCAGCAGATCCGCTCGGCCGACGAGTCCGAGACGCGCTTCTTCGTCTGCACCGAGTGCGAGCACAAGTGGCGCGAAGACGACCACTGACCCGGCCCGCGGCGGCCCCTCCCGGTCGCCCGTCTCTCCGCCCCTCCGCCGTCCCGCCCGCGACCGCTTTTAATTACCTCCCCGGTGAACGGCGACCATGGACCCGCCCGTCGTGCCCGCCGACCGCCTCGGCGGCTGGCGACGCGTCGCCGAGACGACGGACCGACCGTTCGTCGCCGGCCCCGTCTCGGTGACCGCGAGCACGGTGCGCTACGAGCGGTCGGACGCCCCGGGGCCGCGGCCGTTCTGCTTCGCGAGCCGTCTGCGGATCCGCCCGGAAACCGCGCCGAACGTCGCGCTCACGCGGCTGGTCGAACGCCGGGCGCGGGAGGGGTTCCGCGATCGGCTCGCCGAGCGCGACGTCGAGGCGGTCGAGCGGCGCGGCGACCGCGAGATCGCGATCGATGACCCGGACGCCTCGCGCGCGACGCTCTGGACGTTCCGCGGCGACTGCCGGACCGACGCGGCGGACGGGCGCGACGGCGAGGGAGCCGGCGCGGTCCCGGTCGAGGCGCTGCTCGCGGTCTGGGCGACCGACGAGTACTTCCTCGCCGGAGGCGCCTACCCGCTCGACGCCGGCGCCTACTCGGACGGTCGCGGTCCCGCGGACGCGCGGCGGGAGCTGTTGGGGATCGTCCGCGGGGTCCGGCCGCCGGCGCGCGGGGCGAACCGGGACGGAAATGAGTGAGGCGATGGCGAGTGGCGGACGCGACGGTCGCGGCGGCTCAACAGGCCGCGGCGCCCGCGCCCGACTCGATCGGGGAGCCGTCGTCGCGGTAGTCGGAGTCGCCGACCGCCCCGTCGAACATCGGGAGATCGAGTTCGTAGGCGTACAGCACGTCGAACGCCGCGAACGGGTCGACACCGTTCGCGATCGCCTCGCGCGCGGTGAGCCGGACTCCCGCGGCGAGCGTCACGATGGGGTCTCCGTCGAGCGCACCGGCCGCCTCCACCCCGAACTCGTTACCCGCGGCGGGGTCGGTCAGCACGGAGAGGTGGACGACCGCGTGGATCGTCGCTCCCGTCTCGCCGATCGAGATCGGGTACCCCTCGCCCGCGAAACACCGCGTCGGGGGCGTGGCGGCGGCCGCCGCTGCGGACGGTCCGTCGGGAGCGTCACCGGGGGCGGCGACGCCGTCTGGCTGCGTCTTCTCCGCGCCGTCCGGCTGCGTCTTCTCCGCTCCGTCCGGCTGCGTCGCTCCCTCGCCGACGGCCGCCCCGCTCGCGACGAGCGCCGAGACGAGGAGCAGCGCGGCGGCGAAGACCGCGAGCCTGACCGCCGAGGGACGGGTCATCGGCTCGGAGTACGGGGGGGCCCGGTAAAACGACGTGCCCTCGGCTATCCGATCTGATACTCCAACGGGGACGGCGTCACGGCGAGTCGAGGAGCCCCTCGACGAGCAGTTCGCCGGAGGCGACGTTGGTCGCCAGCGGGACGTCCTTCACGTCGCAGACGCGGAGCAGCGCCGAGATATCGGGTTCGTGCGCCTGCGCCGTGAGCGGATCGCGGAGGAAAACGACGCCGTCGATCGCGTCGTTGGCGATCATCGCGCCGATCTGGAGGTCACCGCCGTAGGGGCCCGACGCCTGCCGGTTCACGGCGAGGCCGGTCTCCTCGGTGATGCGCTTCCCGGTCGTCCCCGTCGTCACGAGTTCGCAGTCGTCGAGGGCCGCGGCGTGTTTGGTGACGAACTCCACCATCTCGTCTTTCAGCTGGTCGTGGGCGATGAGCGCGAGTCGCATGGACCGAAGTTACCGCGTCGCCTGTTAAGTACTCGCGTCGGCGCAACGCCGACCGCGGCGTGCGGGGAGCGGAGAAAGGCGCGCGTTCGAGCGTCGCCTTACTTAAATCGGAACGTCTCCAGGTTCTTCGGCGCGAACGTCCGCATGTTGTAGTCGTGGTACAGCGCCGACGAGAGGTCCTGCACCGAGCGCTCGTCCCCGTGGACACAGAGGACCTTCTCGGGCCGCGGGTTCATCGTCTTCACGAAGTTCTCTAACCCCTGCCGGTCGGCGTGGCCGGAGAAGCCGTCGACGACCTCCGTCCCCATCTCGAGGGTGAGGGTGTCGCCGCGGCTCCCGCCGCCCCAGCCGTCGACCGGGATCTCGTCCCAGCCGTTCTGGATCCGGCGTCCGAGGGTCCCCTGCGCCTGGTAGCCGACGAAGACGAGATTCGAGTTCGGGTCGGGACCGATGTGGCGGAGCCACGACATGATCGGCCCGCCCTCGATCATCCCGGAGGTGGAGATGACGATGCACTGATCGCCGTCGGCGACCTCCTGTCGCTCGTCCTCGCCGGCGTCGATGTGGTTGAACTGCTCGGCGAGGAACGGGTTCTCGTCGTCGTGGAAGATCCGGTCGCGGAGGTCGTCGCGGAGGTACTCGGGGTAGGTCGTGTGGATCGCGGTCGCCTCCCAGATCATCCCGTCGAGGTGGACGGGCATCGTCGGGATGTCGCCCTCGCGCATCGCCTCCTCTAAGACGAGCATGATCTCCTGGGAGCGCCCCACGGCGAACGCGGGGATGACGACCTTCCCGCCCTGCTCGTACGTGTCGTTGATGACGCGCTTGAGCGCCGCCTCGGAGTCGGCCTGGTCGGTCTGGTAGTCGTCGCGGCCGCCGTAGGTGGACTCCAACACGAGCGTCTCGACCCGCGGGAAGTCGTTGACCGCGCCGTTGAACAGGCGGGTGTCCTCGTAGTGGATGTCCCCGGAGAACGCGACGTTGTAGAGCCCGTCGCCGATGTGGAAGTGCGTGACCGCGCTCCCGAGGATGTGGCCCGCGTTGTGGAAGGTGAGCTTCACGTCGGGCGCCACGTCGGTGACGTCGCCGTACTCCAGCGGGATTGTGTGTTTGATCGCGTCGCGGACCTGCGCCGACTCGTACGGGGGCGTCCGCCCCTCCTTGGCGGCGACGTCGAGGTAGTCCAGCGTGAGCAGCCCCATCAGGTCGCGCGTCGGCTCGGTCGTGTAGATCGGGCCGTCGTAGCCATACTTAAACAGGAGCGGCAGCAGCGCCGAGTGGTCGAGGTGGGCGTGCGTGAGGACGACGGCGTCGATGGTCGCCGCGCCGGCGCCGAGCGCCTCGGGGACCTGGAGGTACGGCACCTCGCCCTCCGCGCCGGGCTTGTCGCCGCAGTCGATGAGGATGCGCGTCTCGGGCGTCGAGAGGATGAAGGCGGCGCGGCCCACCTCTCGACAGCAGCCGAGCGTCGTGATCCGGACCCACTCGTCGTCGGACATCTTCTCGCGGTGGATCTGCCGACCGACGCGTTCGAGGATGTCGCGGCGCTCCTCGCGCTCGGTCTTCAGGAAGCCGCGGACGTTCGAGACGGTGGACGACTCGATCGGCGGCGTCCGAACGACCTCGGGGGTCCACCCGACCTCTTGGGTGATCTCCCGCAGCGTGGAGCCGCGGCGGCCGATCACCATTCCCGGCTTCTCCGCCTCGATGACGACCTCGCCGGTGTCCTCGTGGAAGTCGAGGTCGGTCACCCCGGCCTCCTCGGGGATGACCTCGCGGACCTCCTTCTCGGCGCGTGACGGCGGCGAGAGGGCGCTGGGATCGGGTCGGACCGTGATTCGCTTCCGGAGCTTGGAGGCGAGCCGGCGAATCAGGTCGCCGTCGCCGGCGAACCGCTTCGGGTCGCGGGTGTACACGACCAGTTCCGGGCCCTCGTACTTGACGTCGGTGACCGTGATGTCGTTCGGAATCTCCTGTTCGATCTCTGATTTCAGGGTATCGAGCTGCTTATCGACTTGACTCATATCTTACCGCGGGTAGTTGGGGCCGCCGTCGCCGTCGAGTCGGGCCGGTACGTGGCTCGTCGCCGAACGGTCGACCGTGACGGGGTAGGCATAGTGGTAGTACTGTCCGTAGGTGGCACCGCGCGGGAACAGCCGGCGAAAACCCGCTTGAATGGACGTATACTCCCGTTGTTATAAAACCCTTCGCAAAGGGCAAACCCCTTTTCCCGCCGCCGCCCTCAGCACTCGCATGCGCGTCACCCCGGAGACGGTCCGCGACGAACACGCGTGGGTGCGCGACCGCGACCAGGTCGTCGTCCCCCTCATCAACGAGATCCGCGATCGGCTCGGGACGCTGTTCGAGACGGAGGTCGATCCGGTGACCCGCGAGGCGTACCGCCGCGAGGTCGACGCGGTCTTCGCCGCCGGCGAGGTCGCGGTCAACGTCGCCGGCTGCGTCGCGCTCCTCCGCGACCTCGACGTCGCGGACGACTACCCCGGGTTCGTCCTCGACGAGGTGCTCGGCCGCGAGCTGGCGGCGACGGTCGCCGGGGGTCGGCCGCTCTCGTTGCTCGCGGAGGCGACGTTCCACTTCGCGGACGTTCACGTGAGCGAGGACGAGACCGCGCCGGGCGACGACACCGGAACCGCCGGCGCGGACGACCTCGACGCCGCGCTCGCCGCCGGCTTCCAGACGCGGCTCCCGGGCTGGGCGTGGCGAGAGGAAGAGAGCCCGTTCGCGGTCGGCTCGGACGGCGACGCCTGACCGGAGAGCGGCCGCCGCCGAGGCTACACGGTCCGGCTCGCGACCGTCTCGTTTCCGGCGTCGTCGACGACGGTGAGCCGGACCTCGGCGACCGAGGCTCGCCGGCTCTCGAGGTCGTCGACCCCCGACGCGGTCTCACCGCTCACGCTCGTCGAGACGGCGTCGGCGACGCTTCCGTCGCCGGTGAGCTGTTCGCTCGTGACGGTCGCGAGGTCGCCGTCGGCGTCGGAGACCGACCACTCGACCGTCTGGCGCGACCAGTTGGGGTTGCTGTCGTCGGTGACGACGAACTCGTCCACGGCGGGCGCGCTGTCGCCGTCGCCGCTCTCTTCCGTCTCCGTGACGCTCGCGGTGTCGGTCGCCGACGCGCCCTCGGTGTCGGTCACGACCAGTTCGACGGCGTACTCGTTCCCGCTGCCGTCGTCGCCGTCGGCGACCAGCCGCGTCGTGTCGCTCGCCGCGTCGCCGCTCACGTCGACCGCGGTCGTCTCCTCGGTCGCGCCGGCCGTGTCGTCGGTCAGGGTCAGGTCGACGGCGTCGAGGTTCCCGTCCGCGTCGGAGACCGCCCACGAGACGTCGAACTCGGCGTCCCCGTCGTCGGTCTCGACCTCCGAGACGGCGAGGTCGTCGACCGCCGGGGCGTCGTTCCCGTCGTCGGTGCCGCCGACCGCGTCCGCGACGTTGAGCCGTCCCGCTCCCTGCTCGTTGTCGGCGAGGCCGACGTCGTCGGCCGCGTCGAGGAGGGCGGTCCTGACGGCGTCGCGCTCCGTGGTTCCGTCGGCGATCACTTGCGCGGCCGCGCCGGCGACGTGCGGGCAGGCCATCGACGTGCCCGAGAACTCGGCGTAGTCGTCTCGAGGGACCGTCGAGAGGGTGTCCACGCCCGGCGCGGCGATCTCGACCTCCGGCCCGGTCGAGGAGAAGTCGGCGAGGTCGTCGTTCTCGTCCGTGGCGGACACGGCGATGACCCGGTCGTCGCGGGCCGGGAAGCCGACGCAGTCGGTGCAGGGGCCGCTGTTGCCGGCGGCGGCGACCATCACGACCCCCCGATCAGCCGCGTACCCGACCGCGTCCGCGACGACGGAGGAGTCGCTGTCCGCGCCGAGGCTCATGCTCTGCACGTCGTGTCCCTGGTCGGCGGACCACTCGATCCCGGCCGCGATGTCGTCGAACGAGCCGGAGCCGTCGCACGCGAGCACCTTCACGGCGTGGAGGGTCACCTCGGGCGCGACCCCGAGGACGCCGGTCCCGTCGTCCGCGGCCGCGGCGGTCCCCGCGCAGTGCGTCCCGTGGTCGTTGTCGTCGTCCCACTCGGCGAGGCACTCGTCGATGTCGTTGCCGCCGCCGCCGCCGGGCCCGCCCCCGCTGCAGTTCGTCGTGCACGCGGCGTCGGTGGTCGCGTAGCCCTCCCCGAGGTTCGCCTGGAGGGTCTCGTGTTGCGCGTCGATCCCCGTGTCTATCACGGCGACGTGGACCCCCGTGCCCGTGTTGCCGTCGTCGATCGCCACGTCGGCGTCGGTGATGTCGATCCCGTACGGCGTCGTCTGCTCGAACGCCTCCATCGTCCCGTTCTCCTCGACGTACCGGACGTTCGGGTTGTTCTCGAGGTTCGCGACCGCCCGCGGCGACGCCCGGATCGTCAGCGCGTCGAACGCGAACTCGCGTTTCACCTCGGCGGCCGCGCGCCTCGCGGCCGATCGCCCGGCGTCGTTCTCCACGCCGACGTTCACCTCGACGAGGTCGTCCGCGGACGCGTTCCCGGCGACCCCCAGCGCGCCGAACGTCCCGGCAGCCGTGAACAGCACCTCCCGTCTATCGAGTAATATGTCATCAGATGACATGATTTTCTGCTCTGATTACTTCGACTTAATTCTTTGGGATATTTAGTAAGGAATATAGCTCAGCGGTCGAAATGAGGTCGCTCTCCGGGGCTATCCGGTGTGTGAGCGACTACACGGGAAGCGTCGCGGTGGGTCGCGCCTGCGTACGCGGAAGCGTCGCGGTGGCTCGCGTCTGTGTACGCGGAAGTGTCGCAGTGGCTCGCGTCTGTGTACGCGGAAGCGTCGACGGTCGAGCGCGTCTACGACGTGAATTTCCGGAGGAACTCGTAGCCGCGGTCGAGCACCGCGTCGGGGAGGAACCGCGCCAGGACGCCGACGCGGGCGGTGGTGCCCGGCTGGACCCGGGCGGGCGGCCGCGTCGCGCTCGCTGCGTCGTAGATCGCGCCGGCGACGAGCTGGGGCTCGACCGCGCCGGGACCGTCGCCGCCGACCAGCTTCGCGTCTTCGAACATCGCGTAGAAGGGCTCGTACGCCTCGGTCCGCTCGACGCCGTCCGCCTCCTCGGGGTCGGTCTCGTTCTCGGCGCGCGTCGAGAAGTTCGTCTTCACCGGGCCGGGCTCGACGACGACCACGTCGACGCCGAACTCGGCGACCTCGTTGCGGAGGGCGTCCGACATCGCCTCGACCGCGAACTTCGAGCCGCTGTACACGCCGCCGCCCGGGAACGAGACGCGCCCGGCGACCGACGAGAGGTTGACGATGGTGCCGTCGCGCTCGCGGCGCATCGCCGGCAACACCGCGCGGATGAGCCGGTGGGGGCCGTACACGTTCACGTCGAACTGCTCGTGGACCCGTTCCGTCGACACGTCCTCTATCGGACCGAACTGGCCGTACCCCGCGTTGTTGACCACGGCGTCGATCGCGCCCTCCTCGTCTAAGACGCGGTCGACGACGCGGTCGACGTCGGACTGATCGGTCACGTCCAGCGTCGCGAGCTCGCAGCCCGCCTCGCCGAGCGTCTCGATGTCCGCGGGGTTCCGGGCGGTCGCGTACACGGTCCACCCCTCGTCGTTGAACGCGTGCGCCGTGGCGCGGCCGATACCCGAGGAACAGCCGGTGATGAGTACCGTCTTCTGCACGCGTCGTCGGTCGGCCCCCGTCGACATAACTCTCCCGACCGGGCGGTGGACGTCCGTTGGTCTCGCGGAAAAACTCGGGTGCGGCGGGTCGCTTACTCGTCGTCGGACTCCTCTTCGTCCTCGTCGGTCGCGAGCAGGTCGCGGTCGTCGAGGATCGATTCCAGCTCCTCGGCCGAGCGCTCGGTGTAGCCGTCCTCGGCCGTGATCGTGGCCACGCCGACGCCGTCGGGCGCCAACTCGCCGTCGTTCGACTGCGCGAGGGTGTCGAGCGCGAGCCCGACCGCCTCGTCGGTGGAGAGCCCCGCTTCGTACTCCGCCTCGAGGTAGTCGCGGAGGTCGCTCCGGTTGGAGCCGATCGAGAGCGCCTGCCACTCGTAGGGGGTGCCGGAGGGGTCGGTCTCGAACAGGCGCGGTTCGCCGTCGTCGACCCCGCCCACGATGAGCGCGACGCCGAAGGGGCGCGCCCCGCCGACCTGCGTGTACTGCTGGATGTGGTCGGTGATCGTTTTCGTCAGCGTCTCGATGCCGATGGCCTCGCCGTATCGAAGTCGGTTGACCTGCGCCTGTCGACGCGCGAAGTCGATGAGCTGACGCGCGTCGGCGACGTGTCCCGCGCTCGCGACGCCGACGTGGTCGTCCGCCTTGTGGAGCTTCTCGATGCTCGCCGGCTCCATCAGCGAGGAGCGGGCGCGCTTGTCGGCCGCGAGGACGACGGCGTCCTCGCCCCGGACGCCGACGCTCGCCGTTCCGCGTTTTACCGCCTCCCGGGCGTATTCGACCTGGTAGAGCCTGCCGTCGGGAGAGAAGATGGTGATTCCTCGGTCGTACGCCTGCTGTTGAGATTGGCCCTGCATGATATCACTCGATGTCGAACGCCGCCGCGCCGACGTAACCCGACCCGACCCGCACGTCGTACGCGTCATCGCGCACGACGGCAGGTCGCTCGGCGTCCCGGAACGCGACGTCTCGCTGTGTCGAAGATGCGCCCGCGCGACCCATATATCTTTCCTCACAGGCACGCACCGTCCCCGAGATTCCACGGACGTGGATCCCGACGGAGCGGCCGTCGACCTCGCTCACGCAGGCGATCGCGGCCCGCGCCTCGTCGACGTGACCGCGCCGCACTCTGACGACCGCCTCGCCGACGCCGTCGCCGTGTGTGAAATCGAGCAGCGCGAGGTCCGCGTCGGCGCTGCCGGCGTCGCCGATCAGGTTGCCGGCGGCGTACCAGAGCGCGCGCTGGAACGCCCGGCGCCGGAGGTCGGCGTCGGGCCACGTCTCGATTCCGAGCGCGACGTACCGCCACCGCGGTCGGAGGTGTTTCGGGAGGTGTTTCATCCGGCGGGCGTCACTCCGTCTCCGAGTCGTCGTCGAGCCGCTCCGCGACGATCACGGCGACCTGGTCGTGGACGCGCTCGACCGCCGTCACGGCGAACCCCTCTGCGGTGAACGCCTCGACGAGGGTGCCGACCGTCGCGGGATCGTCGACCTCGGGGCTGTAAAACGGCGCGTCGGCGTCCGGTCCCTCGAAGAAGGCCACGTCGCCGAGGACGATCCGGCGGGCGCCGGTGGCGGCCATCTCGCGGATCGCCTCGCGCTTCTCGTCGTCGGCGAGGTGGTGGAGGGCGAAGTTCGAGGTGACCGCGTCGACCCGCTGGCCGGCGTCGACCCCGGGCGCCCGAAACTCGCCGTACGCGAACTCGACGTTGTCGAGGCCGCGCTCCGCCGCCTTCCGGCGCCCCTCGTCCATCATCCCCTCGCTGATGTCGCGGGCGAGGACACGCTCCGCGTCGGGCGCGAGCGCCAGCGCGATGGCGCCCGTGCCGGCGCCCAGGTCGAGGACCACGTCGTCCGGGTTCGGGTCGGCGTAGTCGACGACGAGGCCCGCGCAGGCGTGGTACTCGTCGCTCTTGGAGTCGTCGTACGTGGCGGCTTTCTCGGAGAAGCGCGCGGCGTGCTCCTCAACGCTCTTCTTCATACCTCCCACGTCGGACCCCCGGCTCTATGAAGCCCTCGGAGCGCCGCTCCCGGTTGCGGGCCGCGACGTCGCCCCACGCCCGGAGCCCCTCGCGGACCCACTCGGGGTCGAACCCGACGGCCGCCGCGGCGGCGACGAGCTCGCGGGGCGCGCGGAGCGCGAGGTGCGACCGCGCGTTCGCGCTGACGACGTGGGGCGCGTCGTAGTACGTCACGATCTCCCGGAGCTTCCGGAGGTCCGCGAGCGCCCGCACCCGCTTGCCGCCGCTCGCGCGGAGCACCGGACCGAGGTCGAACTCCACGTGGACCCCGTTGTCGCGGGCCGCCTTCGCGAGGACGTGGTTGAAGTCGCCCGGCCCGCTCATCGGGCGCGCGAGCACGTCGACGCGCGGCTCCTCGACCGCGAAGCGGTTGAGGCCGTCGTCGCCGCCGACGAGGCAGACGACGGTGCGCTCGGACCGGTAGTTGCCGACCGATCCCGAGGCGCGCGTGGCGTCGTCGACGTCGATCTCCGCCGCGTCGACGACGTCGATCCCGTACTCCTCGCGGAGCGACGCCGCCTCGGCCGAGGGCTCGCCG
Organism: Halorubrum sp.; assembly: GCF_046498025.1. Lineage (NCBI taxonomy): Archaea > Methanobacteriati > Methanobacteriota > Halobacteria > Halobacteriales > Haloferacaceae > Halorubrum > Halorubrum sp. The sequence goes on along the minus strand of NZ_JAWOBM010000035.1, from coordinate 25,721 downwards.
GTCCCGCCGGCCGGAGCGAGCGCGTCCCGCGTGCGGACGACGATCCCGTCGTAGCCGTACCGCGCCGCGGTGGCCGCGTGGCGGGCGACGGTCGCGTCGCCGTCGGGGTGGGCGTGGACGGCCTCGTACATGCTCGGCCGTTTCGGCCCCGCCGGTATCGTCGTTGCGCTTTCGGGCGGCGCGCCCGCTTCGGGCGGGCGACGGCGGGTCGACGCGGCTCGTCCCCCGAGGGGTTTTTGCGTCCCTCGGGGAAACCGGAGCGCATGAGCGCCGATCTGGAGGAGAAGACGGGCCGCTACGAGCGGATGCTCGCGGACGCGCTGGCGGTCGCCGAGCCGCGGCCGCCGGCCGACACCGCCCTCGGCGACGCCGCGGCCGACGTGGTCGAGATGGCCGAGTCGTACCTCGAAGACGGGCGGCACTTCCGCGAGGCCGACGACCCGGTCAACGCGCTCGCGTCGTACTCGTACGGGTACGGCTGGCTCGACGCCGGCGTCCGGCTCGGGCTGTTCGCCGTCCCCGACGACACCGAGCTGTTCACGACGTGAGGTGCGGTCGAGGCGCGCCGGCGATCTCGCCGCGGGCCGCCCGTCTCACGCCGACGGGTCTTCGAGCCGCGACCGCGCGGCCCCCGGCGCGTCGCCGAGAATCCGGATCGGCGTGCCGGCTTCGATCGCGCCGTCCTCGACGATCCTGGCGCGGAGTCCGCCTCTGTGGACGAGCGCGTCGTGGAGCCCCTCGCGTTCGAGCAGCGACTCGAGATACGAGCACGGCTCGCAGAGCTCGACGCCCTCGCAGGTCGCGTCGCCGACGCGGAACCGCGCCCCGACGAGACGGTTGAGCCCGATACCCCTGGTGGTGAGGTTGCGCCGGTGCTCGTCCGGTCCGACGGCGATCCCGTAGTCGCGTTCGACGGCGTCGAGCGTCTCGGCCTCGATAAGCGACAGTTCGCGGCTCACGTCGCGCGCCGACTGCGAGTAGGTCCCGCGGTCGAGAAAGTACCGGTCGCCGCGCAGCCCTCGCCCGGAGACCGCTTCGGCGCTGTCCCGCTCCTCCATGGGCGCGCCCGACTCGGGCGCGACGTGAATCGCCTCGATCCGTCCGGTCATGGCGTCAGCAGGTCGACGACCGACAAAGCGGTTGCGGCGCGAGGGTCGTCGACGTCGCGTCACATACCGATCGACGCGACCGACAGTCGTCCGTTTATAAGGGATCGCTCCCGTCCCGCTCGCGCAGACCGGCGAGGACACTCGCCGTCCCGTCCATGTACGACTCCTCGAGGACGACGTCGGCGGCCTCGCGGGCGGTCGCGTCCGCGTTGGCGACCGCGTACGACTCGCCCGCGACGGCGAACGTGGAGGCGTCGTTCTCGCTGTCGCCGACGGCGACGAACCGGTCGGCGGGGAGGTCGAGCGCGTCGACGACGCGTTCGAGTGCTCGACCCTTGCTCACGTCGGGCGACTTGACGTGGTACGCGTAGCCGGTGTCGACGACCTCCACGCGTCCGTCGGCCTCCGCGGCGACCTCGCGGAGCAGCGCCTCGTCGGCGTCGAGCGACAGCGCCACCTCCGTCTCGCGCCAGCGGTTGACGGTGTCGCCGGCGCCCCACCCGATCTCCCCGCCGCGCGCCTCGAACGCCTCGACGACGGCCCGCGGAGCCGCCGGATCGCCGAGAACGATCGTCTCGCCGTCGACGTACGCGACCCCGCCGTTTTCGGCGATCACGACCTCGGGCCGACCGAGGAAGTGCGCCAGCCCGACCGGATAGGGGAACGACTTCCCGGTCGCGAAGACGACCGGCGCGCCCCACTCGGGCAACAGCTCGAAGACCCGGGCGTCGATCCGGCCGCTCCCCGTCGTCAGCGTCCCGTCGATGTCCAGCGCGAGGGGCGGAACCATACCGTCGATGGGGGGGCCGGGCGCAACTGTCTTGCGTTCGCGCGCGGCCCGGCGGACGATCGAAAAACGCCGCGGACGTCGACCGCGGCGGCTTGGTCAGCCGACTCGGCTCAGTTCCGCCACGCCGGCCGGTCGAACAGCGCTTCGAACACGAGCGTCGGGAACCGCGGCACGAGCCGGCTCGGGGGGCGGCCCTTGCCGTCGCTCCGGCGGACCGTCACCCGGTCGAGCAGCCCCGCGTCCGCGAGCTCGTAGAGCACCCGGCGCACCGTGGACGCCGAGAGGTCGACGTCGGGCCGCGAGGCGATCGTCTCCGTCGCGGCGCTCACAGAGGACCGGTCCTCCTCCGACAGCCTGACGAGCTCGTACAGCAGCCGCCGCCGGCTCTCGGAGAGCGCGAGGACGCGTCCCAGCGCCACGCCGGGCATCGGGACGGCCTCGATCCCCGCGTCGAGGTCGGTCGGTCGGATCGTCGACGCCCCGGCCCGCTCCGCGCTGATCGCGGCGCCGGTGACCGCGGCGAGCGCGTCGTGGGCGTCGCCCTCGGCCCACTCCGTCACCTCGCGGATCTGGTCGTGGCTGATCGCGTCGCGACCGAGCCCGGTCGAACACCGGCTCGTCAGCAGTTCGACGAGCACGTGCCGCCGATACGGCTCGAACGTCACGGTCGCCCCGGGCTCCCACGCGATCGCCTCGGGCGGGTCCCGGCCCAGGCACACGGGGGCGATGTGCTCGCTGATCGCCGTGAGCCACTCGACGACCTCGGACGCGTCCGGCGTCTCGGGCTCGTTGGTGTGATCCACCGCAACGACCACCTCCGGTCCGGTACGGAAGCCGTCCCTGAGCTCGTCGACCAGCTCGTCGGTGCCGATCCCGTGTTCGGGGATCGGGTCGTCGCCGAACGTCGAGAGGACGCGGTGGTACAGCTTGAACCGGGTCGAGCCCCGCCGCGCGTCGACGTACACGAACCCCGGGAGCGTCGGTTCGACCGCCCGCGTCGCGGTCTGGATCGCTCTCCGCGGCCCGCTGTGGGCCGCGAGGCGTTCGAACAGCGCGGAGACGACGGCCGACTTCCCGCTTCCCTTCGGGCCGTGCACGTAGGTACTCGGCGGGAGCGACCCGGAGAACGCCGGACTGAACACGTCGAGCAGGCGCTCGAACGACGGCCCGCGGCCGGTCGGGGAGTCGACGTGCGTGACGGGAGAGAGGGAGTCAAGATCGACGAGGACGTCGGCCCCGGTGTCGTACCCCAGCCGACGTTCGATCCGGTCGTCGATGTTCACGGTCGTCCCTCCTCAGTGGTCAGACGTCGGTCGTTCGAAACGGTCGAGGGACTCTCCCCGTGGCGGCTTCGGTGCAAGAGATACCGAGCGACTGTCACCAGTGAGCGGGCTTGTACCGGTTGATAACGACCGTTGAGATCACGAACATCGCCCCGCTCATGACGCCTGTTATCAGCCCGACGACGAGTCGAACGGCGAGCGTCCCTTCCGAAACGATCGCCATCACGACCGCCACGATAGCCATCACGACGAGGAGATTCCGCCGATCCCGCTCCTCGAACCCCAGCCGATCCAACATACCAGGTCATCCGCGGCGCGGTAATTAAATACCCCACGTTCGACCCGCGACGGCGACTCGGCGTGACTGCCGTACCGCGGGCGTGTGCCGTCGAGTCAGCGGCTACTCCGCCCCGATGGAAACCTATACGACCGTCGGGTGGACTACGACCGGTATGTCGAACGATCCGGCCGTGGAGACGCTGCACACGGTCGACGACCGAAGCAAAGTGATCGCCGTCCTGGCGACGCTGGCCGCGTTCGGAGCGGGCATGTTCACTATCGGCGACATCGAGTTCGTCTCCATCGCCGCGGCGGCGGTCGGCGTCGGCGTGCGGTTCGCGTCGGTCTGGTGGGGCGCTCGCGTCTTCGTCGAGGACGACGCGGTGAGGATCGCCGACCAGCCGACCGCCGGAAGCTACCACCACGGAGCGGTCGGCACCGCGCTCGCGGCAGCGGGTGCACTCGCGCTCCTCGCCCGGTACTTCGGCGGCGAGGTGTCGACGATCGCCGTCGCCGCCTCGGCGACCGCCGTCGTCGCGTTTCTCGGGCTTTCGGCGTTGCTCCCCGACTGACCGTCGCACCCGCTCGTGGACGGCCTCGCACCGGATGCTCTTCGGACGGCTCCAACCGACCGCAGGCGAGCGAAATGCCATGATAAAATACTGCCGAGAGTGAGGGCGCGTTAGATTCCCGTTCCGGGGATCCAGACGGCCCAGTTGAGCAGCCCGGCGATGACCAGCAGCCCGAGCGTCAGCGTCCAGACCACGATGGCGGCCGCTGGCGGGTCGAAGTGCGTGTCGGAGTGCGCGTAGAACACGCGCTGGGACGCCTCGCCGACGAGCGCGGAGAACAGCCCGAACACCGCACCGAACAGCAGTGCGGGCGTGGCGCCGAACGCAAGCGGCGCCGTCAGGTCCGCCGCCGCGACGTCGGTGAGCATCAGGATGCCCTCCTCCCACGTGGAGAGGAACGCGGTCGCCCCCGCCAGCGTCATGTGGTGTGTGACCGGGATCCGGTCGACGCCGAGGTTCAGGAACAGCAGTGACGCCGCGCTGATCCCGAAGCCGGCGAACACGGCGATGAGGCCGTGTCCGCCGCTGATCATGTTGTAGGTGATGACGGCTGCGCCGAGACCGGTGAAGAAGCCGATCGCGGCCACGTGCGACCACTTGTACATGTTCGGGAGCCACGGCTCGACGGCGAGGCGGTCCTCGCTGTCTTTTCCGCCGTCGCCCTTGACCTCGCCCGGGTCGCGCATCTCGCCACGCTCGAACGGTCCCATGTCGAAGTAGCCGCTCGCCTTGTCGCTCACCTTGCCGACGATGCTGTAGCCGAAGACGGCCCTGACGACGATCGCGCTGATAACGATGCTCACCGGGATCGGGTCGACCGGCAGCGCGAGCTGTCGGGAGATCTGTTCGATGAGCACGCCAAAGATCCCGAAGACGGCACCAACGGCGAGGACGTCCGGCTTACTCCCCAGCGCGAATCCGATGTCTTTCGCGTTGTGGTAGTCGAACCCGGACTCCATGTAGCCCTTGTTGGCCGCGTACCCGGCGGCGGCGACACCCCCCGCGAAGGAGATGTGCGGCCCGAACACCGGACCGAAGCCGACGTCGACGCCGAACCCCCCGCCGCCGAGTGACCCTCCGATCACGAGGAAGCCGGTGAAGATGAACGCCGGCAGCGCACCGAGCGCCGCCCCGAACGCGCCCCCGGCGAGTGCGCCGAGGAGGATCCCCGGGTTGGTGAGGCTCTGGATCACGTCGGTCGGCGCTCCGGGCTCGTACCCGACCTGCAGCACGGTGTCGGCCGCGACGGCCAACTCCGGGACCAGTTCGACACCCATTTATTCGTCCTCCTCGTCGTCCTGCGCCCAGTTGAGGGAGCGTTCGACCGCGTCGTCCCACCGGCTGTACAGCTTGTCGACCTCAGCCTGGTCCTTCTCGGGGGTGAACTCCCGATCGATCTGCCAGTTGTCGCGGAGCTCGTCGACGCTGTCCCAGTAGCCGACGGCGAGGCCGGCGGCGTACGCCGAGCCGAGCGCCGTGGTCTCGTCGACCTCCGGCCGGGCGATGTCCGTCTGGATGATGTCCGACTGGAGCTGACAGAGGAAGTTGTTTTTAACCGCGCCGCCGTCGACACGGAGACTCGTCATCTCGACGCCGGAGTCCGCCTCCATCGCTTCCGCGAGGTCGCGAGTCTGGTAGGCGATGCTCTCGAGCGTCGCTCGGACGATGTGCTCTTTGCTCGTCCCGCGGGTCATCCCGACGATAGTCCCGCGAGCGCGGCCGTCCCAGTGCGGGGCACCGAGGCCAGTAAACGCTGGGACCATGTAGACGCCGTCGGTCGAGTCCACCGAGCGTGCCAGCTCCGCGGTCTGAGCGGCGTTGTTGATCAGGTCGATGTCCTCTAAGAACTCGATCGCGGCGCCGGCGATGAAGATCGACCCCTCCAGCGCGTACTGGACAGGCTCACCGGACATCTGGAAGCCGACGGTCGTGAGCAGGCCGTTGTCGGACGCGACGGCCTCCTCGCCGGTGTTCATCAGGTAGAACGCGCCGGTCCCGTAGGTGTTCTTCGCGTCGCCCTCGTCGAAGCAGGTCTGTCCGAACAGCGCGGCCTGCTGGTCGCCGAGCGCGCCGGCGACCGGGACCTCCTCGCCGAGGAAGCCGTCGGCGTCCGTGTGGCCGTAGTAGTCCTCGTCGGAGGAGGGTCGTACCTCGGGGACCATCTCCTTGGGGACGTCGAACTCGTCGAGGAGGTCCTCGTCCCACTCCATCTCCCGGATGTTGTACAGCATCGTCCGAGAGGCGTTGGTGACGTCCGTGATGTGGTTGCCCGTCAGGTTGTAGATGAGCCACGAGTCGATCGTGCCCATGACGAGTTCGCCCTCGCGGGCGCGTTCGCGGAGGTCACCGCCGCGGGAGGCCTGCATTTTGAGCGGCTCCGCGTTGTCGAGGATCCACTCGGTCTTGGTCGCGGAGAAGTACGCGTCACACTCCAGTCCGGTCTTCTCGCGGATCTCCTCGACCTTGCCCGCCTCCTGGATCTCCTCGACGCGGTCCGTCGTCCGCCGGTCCTGCCACACGAGGGCGTTGTGGACCGGCCTCCCGGAGTCCTTGTCCCAGACGATCGTCGTCTCGCGCTGGTTGGTGATCCCGATCGCGTCGAGCTGGTTCGCTTCGAGCTCCGCGTCCGCGAGGCCGTCGAGGACGACCTGCTGCGTGTTCTCCCAGATCTCGATCGGGTCGTGCTCGACCCATCCGGGGTTCGGGTATATCTGTTCGTGCTGTTCGTATGCGTTCGCGACGACCTGCCCCTCGTGGTCGAACACCATGAATCGGGTACCGGTCGTCCCCTGGTCTATCGCACCGACATACTGTGTCATGTTTTGGATCCCTCCTGTGGCGCTGGTCCGTCTGCGGCGATGCCGCCGGCCCACTCCGGGCCGGTCCCACGCGGGACGCGTCCCGGCCCGCCCGGGAGTCGGTTCCGCGGAGTGACCCGCCTCGACAGACCGCGTCCGGCACGCGCGCCGGACCAACGGCCGAATTTCGGCGGGCATCAGCGTCGTCGCCGCGGGATATCTTCACGGAAGCTACCACGCCGTTCGTGAACATAATGTACTACCATAATAATCTAACTGTTAAAATCCGCTTCCGAGAGAGATTTAAAAAGGTAATATATAAACAAATCGCTCATCCCACCGATTGCATTACTTGAACGACTCTGATAGTTATGCCTGCCGCTGGGGAGGAGGTAAAGTAAAGTGGGCGCAGGCCGAGCGCTCGGTTATGGATCAACAGGTGGACGTCGTGGTCGTCGGCGGCGGATCGACCGGCTGCGGCGTCGTCAGGGACCTGGCGCGACGGGGACTCGACACCGTCCTCGTCGAGAAGGGGAACCTGACGCACGGCACGACCGGACGGATGCACGGGCTCCTTCACAGCGGGGGTCGGTACGCGGTGTCCGACCAGAAGAGCGCGAGGGAGTGTATCGAGGAGAACCGAGTGCTCCGCGACATCGCGGCGCACTGCGTCGAGGAGACGGGCGGGATGTTCGTCAAGCGTCCCGAGGACTCCGAGGAGTACTTCCAGGAGAAGTTGGAGGGCTGTCGCGCGTGCGACATCCCCGTCGAGGTGCTCGACGGCGAGGAGGCCCGTCGCCGCGAGCCGTACCTCGCGCGCGACGTCGAGAAGGCGATCGCGCTCCCGGACGGCGCCGTCGACCCGTTCCGGCTCTGCGTCTCCAACGCGGCCGACGCCCGCGAGCACGGCGCGCGGATCGAGACGCACGCCCCGGTGACGGACGTGCTCGTCGAGGACGGCGAGATCGTCGGCGTCGAGATCGAACACGAGACCGGTCCCGGCAAGCGCGTGCACCGCGAGCCCGGCACGACCGAGGAGATCCGCGCGCGCCACGTGGTCAACGCGACCGGCGCGTGGGCCGGGAACGTCGGCGAGATGGCCGGCGTCGACGTCGAGGTCCGCCCGTCGAAGGGCGTGATGACGGTGATGAACACCCGGCAGGTCGACACCGTGATCAACCGGTGCCGGCCGAAGGGTGACGCCGACATCGTCGTGCCGCACGAGACGGCCTGCATCCTCGGCACGACCGACGAGGAGGTCGACGACCCGGAGGACTACCCAGAGGAGGAGTGGGAGGTCGACCTCATGATCGAGACGCTCTCGGAGCTCGTGCCCGCGCTGAAGGACGCGCGGACGCTGCGGTCGTTCTGGGGCGTCCGCCCCCTCTACGAGCCGCCGGGGACCGGCACCGAGGACCCGACGGACATCACGCGCGACTACTTCCTCCTCGACCACGAGGAGCGCGACGACCTGCCCGGCATGACGACCATCGTCGGCGGGAAGCTCACCACCTACCGGATGATGGCCGAGTCCATCTCGGACCACGTCTGCGACCTCCTCGGCCACGAGGCGACCTGCGACACCGCCGACGCGCCGCTGCCCGGCTCCGAGAGCCCCGCGCGGATGGAGGAGCTCATGGACGAGTTCGGCCTCCGATCGCCGGTGGCCCGCCGCTCCGGCCAGCGGCTCGGGTCGCGGGCCGACGACGTGCTGTCGGAGTACGACCCGAACCCGGTCGTCTGCGAGTGCGAGGGCGTCACGCGCGCAGAGGTACAGGACGCCGTCGGCGAGGCGGGCAGCGACCTCAACGCGGTCCGGCTCCGCACCCGCGCCTCGATGGGGAACTGCCAGGGCGGCTTCTGCACCCACCGGATCGCCTCGGAGCTGGCACAGGAGTACCCGGAACCCGTCGTCCGCGACGCGGAGGACGAGCTGTACCAGGAGCGCTGGAAGGGCCAGCGCCACGCGCTGTGGGGCCGCCAGCTCTCGCAGGCGATGCTGAACCACCTGCTGCACGCGACGACGATGAACCGCGACGGCGACCCGGCGAACCTCGACGGCGAGGTCGACTTCGGCGCTTTCGACGCCGGCCCCGAGTCCGGACCGGCCGGATCCGAGGGCGGCGAGTCCGGCACGGCTGCGGCCGACGGTGGTCGCGCAGCGGACGACGCGACGACCGACGGTGGTCGCGCAGCGGACGACGGTGGTCGCGCAGCGGACGACGCGGCCACGGACGGGGGGAGCTGATGGCGATAGACAGCGACGTCCTCGTCGTCGGCGGCGGGCTGGCGGCGATCACGGCGGCGATCTCGGCGTCCCGCGAGGGCGCCGACGTGCGCCTCGTCTCCCACAAGGCGAGCACGCTCCGGCAGGCCTCCGGACTGATCGACGCGCTCGGCTACGTCCCGGCGACGGAGCCCGCGAAGCCGCTCCGCGAGGGGCCGCCGACCGCGGGCCGCGAGCTCGACCGCGACGAGTGGCCCGACCCGGAGGGCCCCCTCGCCGACCCCTTCGAGGGGATCGACCGGCTCCCCGAGACGCACCCCTACCGGATCGTGGGCGCGGACGCGCTCCGAGAGGGACTCGACCTGTTCGACGAGCTCGCCGGCGACGCGTACCGCGGGAGCCACACCGACCGCAACGCGCTCGTGCCCACCTTCGGCGGGAGCGTGAAGCCGACCGCGCGCTACCCGGCGGCCGCCGAGGCGGGGCTCGCGAGCGACGACGGACCCGCCCTCATCGTCGGGTTCAGGTCGCTGACGGAGTACGACGCGCGGGCGTTCGCCGGCCGGCTGGAGGCCGCCGGGGTCCCGTTCGACGTCGCCGGCGCGGAAGTGGAGTTCGCCGAGGCGTTCCGGGCCGACACCAAGGTCACCCGGCTCGCGAAGGCGCTCGACCACGACGAGGCGATCGACGGGGTCCCCGCCCGCGAGGCGCTGGCGAAGGCCGTCGCCCCGCACCTCCACGACGTGATCGACGAGGCGGGCGGCGTCGACCGCGTCGAACGCGTCGGCTTCCCGGCGTTCCTCGGCGACGAGCGCGGCGACGAGGTCCGCGCGGCGCTCGCCGACCGGCTCGGCGCGGACGTGTTCGAGATCCCGATGGGGCCGCCGAGCCTCCCGGGACTCAGGCTGGAGGACCGGCTCTACGACGCGCTCGACGCCGAGGGCGTCCGGTTCGAGACCGGCAACCCCGTCGTCGGGATCGAGACCGAGGCGGACGGCCGGGTCGAGACGGTCGCGGTCGACCGGAAGGGACGCGAGACGCCCTACGGCGCCGACGCGTTCGTCTTGGCGACCGGCGGGCTCGTTGGGAAGGGACTCGATTCGGACCGCGAGGGCGTCCGCGAGCCCGTCTTCGACCTCCGCGTCGAGCAGCCCGACGACCGCTACGAGTGGTTTGTCGACGACGCGTTCGGCGACCAGCCGTACGCGCGCTTCGGCGTGCGGCCCGACGAACGCGGGCGCCCGCTCGACGGCGACGGCGAGGCACAGTACGCGAACGTCTTCGCGGCCGGCGCGGTCGTCGGCGGCGCGGACGTGGCGCGCGAGAAGTCCGCGAGCGGGGTGTCGCTCGCGACCGGCCTCGTGGCCGGGCGGCAGGCGGCGACGGAGGCGACCCAATGACACGAGACACAGACGACGACACGGGGGAGGCGAACGGAACGGACGGCGACAGCGACCACGGGGGCGAGACGCGGGTCAGTCCCGGCGTCCCGGAGGCCGGCCGCGACGAACAGCCGTCGATATTCGTCCCCGACGACGGGGAGGTGGCGGCGGGCCCGAACGAGGCCGCCGAGCGGCCGGCCACCGATGGTGGACGCGCAGCGAACGACGCGGCCACCGATGGTGGACGCGCAGCGAACGACGCGGCCACCGATGGTGGACGCGCAGCGAGCGACGCGGCCACCGACGGCGGGGTCGAGAGCGCGACCGGCGGCTCTGAGTCGGCGGAGCTCGACCCGGACGCGTACGACCCGGTCGACGTGTTCCCCGGCGGCGACCTCGACCTCCGGGAGGGGGCGGACTCCTGTTATAAATGCACGAGCTGTGACACCTCCTGTCCGGTCGCCGAGGTGGACGAGGAGTTCCCGGGGCCGAAGTTCCAGGGCCCGGAGCAGTGGCGGCTCAAGCGCAAGGACGACCACGACATCGACGAGTCGATCACCTCCTGTTCGAACTGCATGCGCTGTGACGACGCCTGTCCGTCTTCGGTGCCGCTCTCGCAGATGCACAACGAGGCGCGCGGCCAGTTCGTCGAAGAGCAGATGGAGAAGCTGTCGGTGGAGTACGTTCGCAACCGAATCCTAGCGAACTACCACACCTCGGCACAGCTCGCGAGCGTCTTCCCGCGGACGGCATCATTCGTGATGAACTTCGGCCCGGTCCGCTGGGCGATGGAGAAGACGATGGGCATCCCGAAGGAGCGCGACTTCCCCGAGTTCGCCACCGAGACGTTCCGCGAGTGGTGGCAGGCCCGCGGCGGCGCGCAGGTCGAGAACCCGGACAAGCGGGTGGCGTACTTCCACGGCTGTTACTCCAACTTCAACACGCCGGAGGTCGGCAAGGCGATGGTCAACGTGTACGAGCACTTCGGCTACGAGGTGATGGTGCCCCCGCAGAAGTGCTCCGGCACCCCGATGTTCGCGAACGGCATGCTGAAAGACGCGCGCCGACACGCGGAGACGAACGTCGAGAGTCTGATCGAGGCGATCGGCGACGGCGCCGACGTGATCGCCTCCTGTACCTCTTGTTCGATGTCCCTGCGACAGGAGTACCCCGAGCTGTTCGACATCCACGGGATCGACGACGTCTCCGAGCACACCTACGAGGCGCTGGAGTACCTCCGGATCCACGAGGACTTAGAGAACGAGCTCGCGGGCACGACGCTCGCGGACGAGCAGTCCTTCGCGTACCACGCGCCGTGTCACGCCCGCAATCAGGGGCTCTCCCGGCAGGCCGTCGAGACGTTCCGCGACGTCGACGGCGTGACGATGGAGGACGTCGGCGACTCCTGTTCCGGCATCTCGGGGACCTACGGCTGGAAGGAGGAGAAGTACGAGAAGTCGATGAAGATCGGCGAGGAGATGTTCGAGCACATGGAGGACGCGGAGGGCGACGTCGGGATGACCGAGTGTCCCACCTGCGCGATGCAGATGGAACACGGCACCGGCTACGAGATCAAACACCCGCTCCAACTGCTCGAAGAGACGGTCGCGGCCTGATCGGGCGTCGTTTCGGTGTCGGGATCGCTCGTCGCAGCCTCGCACCGCTCCGAACGCCCCGCCGACCCGGTGCCGGGGAGACGGAGCCGCGCGGCTGACGCGGGAGGTGGACGTTCGAAGGAGCGTGCGTCCGCGCGGTGAGCCGGGATGTCGAGCGGACTTCATCTCTTAAGCACAGGCCCGTATTTATTTTTCTCGGGGTGAATCCAACCCGTGAGTTCATATTCCCTGAGCGGTGACGGGGGACCATGTTCACGGAGCGGTCCGACCTCGTCAGCGACGACGACCCGATCCGCGGGTACGGCGTCGCGGTGACGCCGGGACGGGACGGACCGCTCGTCTTCGTCGCCGGGTACGGCGAACCGAACCGCCTGTACGCCCGCGACGGCGACCGCTTCGTCGACACGGCCTGCGGCATCGTCGCGGACGGGACCCGCCACGGGATGGGCGTGTGCGCGGCCGACCTCGACGCCGACGGCTGCGAAGAGGTGTACGTGCACAACTGCACGATGGGCGTCGACGGCGGCGGCGACCCGGACCTCCTCTTGAGTCGACTCGAGTCCGACGGCTACCGATGGACCGACGTGTTCGCGCTCCCCGTGAACGCGGACCGCCTGGACGTGCGGGCCGGGCGCTCCGTCGCCGCGCTCGACCGACTGGGGACCGGTCGGTACGGGGTCGCGGTCTCCGGGTACGCCGCGCCCCTCGCGTTCTACGAGCTCGGAGACGACGGGGAGATCACCGACATGGCCGACGCCGTCGGGCTGGACGTCGACGGCGGCTGCCGCTCCCTGCTCGCGGTCCCGCACTGCTCCGGGGAAGGCGACCTGTTCGCGGGCGTCGAGCGCGGCCCGAACCGGCTGTTCCGGAACGAGAACGGCCACTACGCTCCGACTCAGGGCGGGGCGCTGGCCGATCCCGCGGGGGACACCCGGGGCGCCGCCCTCGTCGACGAGGGCGGCACGTTCGCCTTCGCGGTCGGCAACGAGGCCGGTCCCAACCGCCTCCTTCGGCACGCCGCGGCCGGCGGATTCGAGGACGTCGCGCCGGCGACGCTCCGGGAACCGGACCGGGTCCGGACCGTCGTCGCGGCCGACTTCGACAACGACGGCCACGAGGAGCTGTTTTATAACGTCTCTGGCGAGCCGAACCGCCTCTACGAGCGGGTCGGCGGCGACGGGTCGGACGCGGGCGACGACGACTCCCGCTGGCGCGCCGTCGACCCCGGACCCGCGGCCGAGCCGGACGGGTTCGGAACGGGGGCGGTGGCCGCCGACCTCGACGGCGACGGCGTCTTGGAGCTGGTCGTCGTCCACGGCGAGGTCGCCGCGCAGCCGATCGCGGCCTACGAGGTCCCGGGCGCCGCCGCCGCCGGGTGGCTCCGCGTGCGGCCGACGACGCGGCACGGGGCGCCCGCCCGCGGCGCCGTGGTGAGACTGGAGACGACGGCCGGGATCCAGCGCCGCACCGTCGACGCCGGCGGCGGCTGCCTCTGCCAGACCGAGCCGGTCGCGCACTTCGGTCTCGGCGGGGCGACGCCGCGTCGCGCCGTCGTCCGCTGGCCGGACGGTCGCGAGCGAATCCTCACCGACCCCGCGCCCGACGCGGAGATCGCGGTCGAACACCCGTCGCAGCGGCGGTCGGCGACGAGGGAGGGCCACCGGGTCCGCGGCGACCGCCCGCTCGGACGGTAGCGCGGCCGGGCCCCGTGACGGCCGGCCAGAACTGCCGCCCTTCGCGGGTTCAAGTGGCCGGGGACGCACGGACGGGTATGGTAGATCCGACTTCCGACCTCGAGGAGGACGTCGACGAGGAGTCCGCGCCGCGCTGCGTGACGTGTGGAGACCCGGCGCTGGGCGTCGGCCGCCGGACCGTCACGTGGGTCGATGGGACCGACGTCGTGCACCGACACTTCTGTTCGGAGGCCTGTCGCAGCGACTGGGAGGACGAGCGCCCGGAAGCGACCGGCTGAGCCGCCCTCGTGTCGCCCGGCGGTCGAACGAGCCGCGGCGCGGGAGGCTTTTTCACTACGGGGGTGGTATCGTTCGGTATGATATCGCTCGACGAGGCCGTAACGGCCCGACTGGAGTCACACGGCGAACGGTTCGAGGTATTGATCGACCCGGACGCGGCGCTCGCGATGAAACGCGGGGAGTTCGAGGGCGACCTGGAGGACGTGATCGCCGCCGAGGACGTGTTCGAGAACGCCTCGCGCGGCGACCGCCCGGCCGAGGAGGACCTAGAGACCGTCTTCGGCACCACCGACCCGCTGGAGATCATTCCGGAGGTCGTCGACCGCGGCGAGATACAGATCACCGCCGAGCAGCGCGAGGAGATGCTGGAGCGGAAGCACAACCAGCTCGTCACCGTCATCACCCGCAACGCGGTGAACCCGCAGATGGACGACTCCCCGCACCCGCCCGAGCGCATCGAGCGCGCGCTGGAGGAGGCGGGGTTCCAGGTCGACCCGATGGAGCCGGTCGAGAATCAGGTCGACGACGCGCTCGAGGCGCTCCGCCCCGTCATCCCGATCCGGTTCGAGGAGGTGACGATGGCGGTCCAGCTCCCACCGGACTACGCGGGCTCCGGCCAGGCACAGATCCGCGAGTTCGGCGACTTGGAGCGCGAGGAGTGGCAGAACGACGGCTCGTGGGTCGGCGTCCTGACGTTCCCCGCAGGGCTGCAGAACGACCTGTACGACCTCGTCAACGAGGTCACCTCCGGCGAGGGCGACGTCCGCGTGATCAAGGACAAAGACGAGCTGCGGACGCGGTAGCGCGTCGGCGCGCCGCGACCGACGAGCTCGCGGTCCCCTTTTCGCCCGGTTCTCCTCGCTCGCCATACGTGCCGCGGCCGGGAGCTTCATACCCAGCGGCGGACCTCTTTCTCCGCATGCACGAGCGCGCGGCGGAGTTCGCGGCACGGGCGCGGGACAGGTACGATGTCGACCTCGACGTGCTGGAGTTCGACGCCGGCACGGAGACGGCGGCCGCGGCCGCCGACGCCGTCGGCTGTGACACCGCGGCGATCGCCTCCACGATCGTGGTGTCGCTCTCCGGCGGGGACGCTGTCGGCGGTAGCGACGACGACACCGACGGGGGTCGACTCGTCGCCGCCGTCACCAGCGGTGCGAATCGGCTCGATCTGGATGCGGTGGCGGCCCACTTCGGGGCGGACGACGCCGCCATGGCGGACCCGACGCGGATCCGCGAGGTGGTCGGCTGGAGCATCGGCGGCGTGCCCCCGCTGTGTCACGACGCGACGCTCCCGACGGTCTTCGACCCGACGCTCGCCGAGTACGACACCGTGTACGGCGCCGCGGGAACCCCCAGCGCGGTGTTCGCGATCGACCCCGAGCGGCTGGCCGCCCTCGCGGAGTCGACGACCGTCGACCTCACGGAGTGAGCGCGATCGAGAGCGCAGTCGGGCGAGCTCCCATCCGCGGCAGTCGGTGCCGTCTCCGCCCGCCGTTGTTAATCGGACCCGCTCTCGCCCGCCGAGTTATTAACTGAAGGTTATGAAATAACAATGCTTTTCTATTAACGGCCGGTAGGAATCGGTATGAGTCACTCACGTCGTTCGGTCTTACAGCGCGGAGTCGGGTTGTTGGCCGCCGGTGCGGCGACCTCGGTCGCCGGCTGTTCGGGCGCCGCGGACGGCGGATCCGCGGGGTTCGACGGCGGGTACACCGCCTTCTTCACCCTGAACGACTGGGCGAACGAGGTCGTCGGCGACCACGCGAGCTTCGAGAGCCCCGTCGAGGTCGGTCGGCTCGGACACGGTTGGAGCCCGGACGGGAACCTGGCCGCGGACGTCGCCTCGACGGACGCGTTCGTCTACCTCGACAACCCCGAGTTCGCGTGGGCGCAGGATCTCGCGGAGACGCTCGAAGCCGACTACGACTCCGTCGCGGTCGTCGACGCGCTCGCCGACGTCGAGGACGACCTCCTCGACTGGGACCACTCGCACGAGGGGGACGAAGAGCACGACGACGACGAGGACCACGACGACGAAGAGCACGACGACGACGAGGACCACGACGACGAAGAGGACCACGACGACGACGAGCACGACGACCGCCAGTACGACCCCCACGTGTGGGTCGATCCGCTCTTCGCGGCGACGATGGTCGAGACCATCGCGACGGGGATCGGCGAGGCCGATCCCGACAACGCCGAGGCGTACGCCGACAACGCGGCCGCGTACGCCGCGGAGCTCGACGAGGTCGACGCGGCCCTCGAGTCGATCGCCGCGGACGCCGACCGCGACGTGGCGGTCATCGCGGGTCACAACTCCTTCCAGTATCTGGAGGCGCGCTACGGGTTCCGCCTCCACTCGCCGGTGGGCGTCTCGCCGCAGAACGAACCGAGCCAGAGCGAGATCGCCGACACCATCGAACTGGTGAACACGGAGGGGATCGACACGATCCTCTACGACCGGTTCGAGTCGACGACGCTCGCCGAGACGATCGTCGAGAACAGCGACGCCACGGAGACGACGGCGGTCAGCCCGGCCGGCGGGACGACGGAGGAGTGGAACGACGCCGGCTACGGCTACCTGGAACAGATGACCGAGATCAACGTCCCCGCGTTCGAGCGCGCGTTCGGCGTGCAGTGACCCGGCACCCCGACGCGGCGCCGTCGGTCGGCCGCCCAGCCGCCGGCGACGGACTAAAAGAGCTAAACGTTCGGACGACCCAGACACGGCACACGCAGTGACCGCAATCGTCGACCTCGACGGCGTGACGTTCGCCTACGGCGACACCGTCGCCGTGAGCGACGTCTCTCTGACGGTCGAGGCGGGCGAGTTCCTCGGGCTCGTCGGTCCGAACGGCTCCGGGAAGACCACCCTGCTCCACCTCATGCTCGGGCTGCACGACCCCGACGAGGGCACCGTCGAACTGTTCGGGCGGCCGGTGGACGAGTTCGACGACGGCGGCCGGATCGGCTACGTCTCTCAGCAGGCGACGAGCCGCGGGGGTGCGATGCCCGTCACGGTTCGCGAGTGCGTCACCATGGGACGGTTCGCGCACGCCGGCCGGGGCCGGCTCTCCGAGGCCGACCGCGCCGCCGTCGCCGCCGCCATCGAGACGGTCGGGATCGCCGACCTCACGGACAGGCTCGTCACCGAGCTGTCGGGCGGGCAGAAGCAGCGCGCGTACATCGCCCGCGCCCTCGCGAGCGACGCCGACCTCCTCGCGCTCGACGAGCCGACCGTCGGCGTCGACGCCGAGTCGCGCGACGCGTTCTACGCGCTCTTGGACGAGCTCAACGACGACGGGATCACCATCATTCTCATCGAGCACGACATCGGCGTCGTCACCGACCGCGCGAACCGCATCGCCTGTATCAACACCGAGCTGTACCACCACGGCGACACCGAGTCGTTCGTCGAGAGCGACGCCCTCGCGGAGGCGTACGGCGCGACCGGACAGGTCGTCCACCACCACCACTGATGAGCGAGACCACGGCGTCGGACGGCGAGCAGAGCGTGACCGCCGACGCGAGGCCCGACCGAGGCCCCCGGCGCGCGATCGAGCTCGCGGGAATCGGGATCACTGGGGTCGTCGCGGTCGGCATGCTCGGGTTCCTCCTCCTGTACTGGGCGCGGGACGTCCCGGTCGCGAGCGACCTGTACGCCGCGTTTCGCTCGCTCGGGCGGGGGATGGACGCCGCGTTCGGGACGAACGTGTTCCGGCACCCGATCATGTGGCAGTCGATGGCGGTCGGCGTGCTCGTCGGCGTCGTCGCGCCGCTCGTCGGGTCGTTCCTCGTCCACCGCGAGATGGCGCTGATCGGTGAGACGCTGGCGCACACGGCGTTCGCCGGCGTCGCGATCGGCATCCTCGTCAACGCCTCGACCGGCTGGGACGGCTCCCTGCTGTTGGTCGCGCTCGTCGTCGGTGTCCTCGGCGCGCTCGCGGTCCAGTGGCTCACCGAGCGGACCGACGCCTACGGCGACGTGCCCATCGCGATCATGCTCAGTGGGAGCTTCGCGGTCGGCACGCTGATCGTCAGCTACGGGCGCGGGCTGACGGCGATCAACATCGAGGGCTACCTGTTCGGGAACCTCGCGGTCGTCACGGCCGAGGGAGCGCGGCTGATGGGCGCGCTCTCGGTGCTCGTCGTCGCCGGCGTGGCGCTGACGTACAAGCAGCTGCTCTTCATCACCTTCGACGAGCAGGCGGCGCGCGTCGCCCAGCTGAACGTCACCGGGTACAACACGCTGTTGGTCGTGCTCACCGCGGTCGTCGTCGTCGGCTCGATGCAGGTGCTCGGCGTCATCCTCGTCGCCGCGATGCTCGTCGTTCCGGTCGCGGCCGCCTCACAGGTCGCGCGGAGCTTCCGCGAGGCGACGTACCTCTCCGTGATCTTCGGCCAGCTGTCGGTGTTGGGCGGCTTCGCCGTCTCGATCGGGCTCGGCCTCCCCTCCGGCGGGTCGATCGTCGTCACCGCGATCGCCGTCTACCTCGCGACCATCGCCCTCTCCGGGTTCTCGGTGAAGGCCATCTCGGCGCACGGGTGAGCGCACGGCGCGTCGGTTCCGCTCCGCCGCTCTCCGTCGCGTCGACCCACTCCTCGAACGCGTGCGCGCCGGGAGCGCGCTTTCCACAGACCCTTATGTCCCGACCGCGAGTGGACCGTATGGGAGAGACGGAAACCTACACGATCACCGGTCCCGACGGTGACGAGGAGTCGTTCGAACTGCCTGCCGGTCTCGTCGACGTGCTGAGCGAGCAGGGCGAGCAGTCCACCCGCGTCGTCAGCGACGTCGTCGTGCAGGCGATGGCCCAGCAGGCGCACGTCATCGTTCACCACAGCGAGGGCGACGTGCCCGAGGACATCGCGGAGATGAACGAGACGGCCGGGGAGCTGTTCGAGGAGCGGTTCGGGCAGTCGCTGGAGGACGCGCTCGGCCACTCGCACTGAGACGCGTTCGCCGCGCCCGCCTTCGGTTTTCCGCCCGCCGGCCGGCCGCTTAAGCCGCCGCGGGACGTACGGTTATCCATGAGTTCCGACTCGGACGCACCGGTGCTGATCTTCGACGGCGACTGCCCGTACTGCTCGGTCGCGGCGCTCGCGCTCCGCCGGCTGGAGGGCGTCGTCGCGGTGCCGTGGGAGGCCGAACCGGTCGGTCCGTTCCTCGACGCGCAGTTCGGCTCGCGCCCGTTCGCGATGGTGCTGGTCGACCCCCTCGAGCGCCGCGTGTACGCCGGCCGCTCGGCGGCCAAGGAGCTAGCCGACCGGGCCGGCACGCCGGGGATCGTCGGCGGGCTCGTTCGCGACAACTACGACCGGATCGCCGACGCCGTGGGAACGCTGTCGGGCCGCGGCCGCGACCCCGCCGACGTCCACGAGGTGTACCGGCTGACCGACGCCGCGCGCGACCTCGTCGACGACCTCCGGCCGGCGGCGAGCGACCCCCCGGCGGCGCTGTCGTGAGCGGGGACGGACGCGACGAGGAGGCCGGCCGGATCGCCGACGCCGGCGGCGGTACGTACACCCTGGTCATCGACCTCGCGGCGACCGCCGCCATCGACGTCGGCGCGCTCGGGGAGCGTCGCTTCGGGGCCGGTCGCTACGCGTACACCGGCAGCGCGCTCGGCGCGGGCGGGTTCTCGCGGGTCGACCGACACCGTCGGACCGCGCGCGGCGAACACGACGTCCGGCACTGGCACGTCGACCACCTGCTCGGCCACCCGGACGCCCGGATTGACCGCGTCGTCCGGAGCGTCGGCGCCGACGTCGAGTGCGCGGTCGCCGACCGGCTCCCGGCGGGTCCGGTCGACGGATTCGGCGCGTCCGACTGCGGCTGTCCGACTCACCTCGCCGCCGCCGAAGGGGACTCGCTCGACGCGTTCGTCGCGCGGGTCCGCGAGGCGCACGAGGCCGCGGTCGCGGCACTCGACGGCGACGCGGCCGACCGCGACACGCGGGTCGACGTTCTCGCCGTCGACTAGCGGTCGTACCGGCCGACGGCTAGATATCGTACCGGCCGACGGCTAGATATCGTACCGGCCGACGATAGTGGCGAGCTGTTCGCGCCGTCCCGCGATCGCCTCCTCGCGGAGGGCCTCCTCCTCGGGCGTCGGACTGGTCAGCTCCGGGACGCTCGCCGGGGACCCCTCGTCGTCGAGCGCGACGAAGGTGAAGTAGGAGGTCGTCGTCCGTCGCTGCTCGTCGGTCCGAGGGTTCTCGGCGCGCACGTCGACTTTCACGTCGAGGCTCGTGCGCCCGACGTTGAACACGTACCCCTCGATCACGGCGACCTCGCCCATCTCGATGGGCGCGATGAAGTCGACGTGGTCCATCGAGGCGGTGACGACCTGCCGGTTCGCGAAGCGCATGCCGGCGATGGCGCCGCAGATGTCCATCCAGTGGAGGACGGCGCCCCCGAGCGCCCGCCCGAGGTTGTTGGTGTCGTTCGGGAGCAGCATCTCGGTCATCTCGGTGTACGACTCCGCGACGGTCGCCGTCTCGTCCATAGTGCCGCTGGGCGGGCGGGCGACTTGAAACTCCGGCTCCCGTCGATCGATCGGCGGCTCGCCCGTCAGGAGTCGCCTATCGACTCGTCGTCGAAGCGGACGGAGTCATGCGACCGGCCGGCCTCGTCGACGACCTCGTCGGAGATGATGATCGGACAGTCGACCCGAACGGCGAGCGCGAGCGCGTCGGAGGGGCGCGCGTCGAAGACGAACCGCTCCGGCTCGCCGTCTTCGTACCGCTCCGCGTCGATCTTCGCGTAGAAGGTGCCCTCGCGGAGGTCGTCGACGCGGACGCGGTCGATCGCGCCGCCGAATTCGGTGAGGATATCGACGAGCAGGTCGTGCGTCAGCGGTCGGTCGAACGGCTCGCCCTCCAGCGCCATCCCGATCGACTGCGCCTGATCGGCGCTGACGAAGATGGGGACGTACTCCCCGCGGGCGGAGAGTATGACCGCCGGTACGTCGCCGCCGGGTGCGGAGCCCGCTCCGACCCCGACGACCTCGGCCTCGTGTTCCATATCGGATCGTGGTGGCGGCGGCATGAATAGCTGTCCCACGCGCGGTGGGCGAGCCCGGTCACATCTCCGCGGTTCTGTACCAGTACGCCCACGCGACCGTGAACACGAGCGCCGCGCCGAGGAAGAAGACGACGCCGGGCTCGAGCAGCGAGACGGCGTACTCGGCGAGCGGGTCGACGACGTACTCGACGGTGCCGTCGACCGCCGCGTCGCCGCTCTCTGTGGCGGTCTCCTGTCCCCCGGCGTCGTCCGAAGCGCTCCCCGCGTCTCCGCCTCCGGTCTCGGTCGTCACCCGGACCGTCGGTTCCGCGACGGAGAGCGCGCGCTGGGCGGCGGCGGCCGCCACCCCGATGAGCGCGTAGCCTCCGAGCAGCCGCAGGAGCGCGCTCTTGATCCCGGCCGACTCCTCGTGGCCGCCGGCGAACAGGACGAGCGGCTCGTCCGCGGCCGCGTACACGTCCATCTCCCGGCCCTTCTCGGAGTAGGTCGTGTCGACGACGTCGACGAGGTCGGCGCCGTCGAGCTTCGCGAGGTGGTACTGCACGTTCTGGAGCGAGGTGTCGACCTCGGCGGCGAGTTCCGACTTCGTCGCCGGCTTGTCGTGGAGACACGTGAGTATCTCGCGGGCGGTCTCGGAACCGAGCGCCGCGATGAGGTCGTCGGCGTCCTCGTCGTCGACGCCCACGACCCGCGGCTCCCGATCGTCGGGGGTCGCGTCGGGGAGGGAGGGCAACAGCCGCGACATATTCGGTACTCTACGCCGTGAGGATACAAATTTGTTGGATCCTCTAAGCCATCACCGACCCGACATCGACTCACAAACCCTAAACGCGGTGAGAGGGTACGTCTCGTCAATGACAGAGACGCCAGGGGGCTCCGACGGCGCGTCCGTGCCCCCGACGGCGAGCGATCCCTCGGCGGCGTCCGAGACGGACGCCGCCGTCGAGGCCGAGGGCGGCTCCGTGACGGTCGTCGGGACCGCGCACGTCTCCGAGCGCTCGGTCGACGAGGTGGAGGAGGCGGTCGAGCGGGAGCGTCCCGACGTAGTCGCGGTCGAGCTCGACGAGGGCCGGTACCGACAGATGCAGGGCGAGACGCCGGACGACCTCGACGCGGGCGACCTCCTGCGCGGGAACACCGTCTTCCAGTTCCTCGCGTACTGGATGCTCTCGTACGTTCAGACCCAGCTCGGCGACCGCTTCGACATCGAGCCGGGCGCGGACATGCGCGCGGCCATCGACGTCGCCGAGGGGCTCGGCATCGACGTCGCGCTCGTCGACCGGGACATCCAGACCACGATCCAGCGGTTCTGGGCCCGGATGACGCTCACCGAGAAGCTCCGGATGGTCGGCGGGCTCGCGTTCGGCGTCACCGATTCGCGGATCGTCGGCGTGGTCGCGGGGCTGTTCGTCGGGATCATCGCGGGGCCGGCGATCGGTCTGTTCGGCGGCAGCTTCGGGGTGACCGACGCGCTGCTGACGAGCGTGACGGGCGGCGTGCTCGCCGCGCTCGTCGTGGGGGTCGCCGTCGATCAGGTCGGGAAGGCCGCGCTCTCGCCGGACGGCCGGCTCTACGCCGCCGCCGCTCTCGGCGTCGGCGCGGGGATCGCGGCCGCGGCGTTCGGCGCCCTCGACGGGGTCGTCGCGACGTATCTCGGCGGCTTCGCCGTGACGGCGATCGGCAGCATCGGGCTCGGGCTCGCGCTTGGACTGTCGCTCGGGGTTCTCGTGTCGGCCGCGCTCGGGCTGGTCGGCCGCGGCGGGGAGCCGGAACACGGCGGCATCGAGGCGATCGACGTCGAGGAGCTCACCGACACCGACGTGGTGACGATGATGATGGAGGAGTTCCGTCAGTTCTCGCCGGGCGGCGCCGAGGCGCTCATCGACGAGCGCGACGCGTTCATCGCTCACCGGCTCGTCGCCCTCCGGGAGGCCGGCCACGACGTCGTCGCCGTCGTCGGCGCGGGCCACCGAGCCGGAATCGAGCGGTACCTCGCGGCCCCGGAGACGCTCCCGCCGATGGCGGACCTGGTCGGTCGCGAGCGCGGCGGCGGGCTCCCGTGGAAGAAGGCGGTCGGCTACGCGATCACCGTCGGGTTCGTCGGCTTCTTCGTCCTGCTCGCGCTGGCGGGCGTCGAGAACGCGTTCCTGTTCCGCCTGTTCGGCGCGTGGTTCCTCATCAACGGGATATTCGCGTTCGCGTTCGCGAAGGTCGCCGGCGCGCGCTGGACCGCCGCCGGCGTCGGGGGCGCGGTCGCGTGGATGACCTCTATCAATCCGGTCCTCGCGCCCGGCTGGTTCACCGGCTACGTGGAGCTCCGTCACCTCACCGTGAACGTCGGCGACATCGGGACGCTCAACGACCTCCTCTCCGACGAGACGCTGTCGCCCTCGGACCTGGTCTCCCGGATGCTCGACGTGCCGCTGTTCAAGCTCATCGTCGTCGTCGCGATGACGAACGTCGGCAGCATCGTGGCGAGCTTCCTGTTCGCCGTCTACGTGATCCCGGCGATGTTCGGCAGCGAGGTCGGCGGCGTCGACGAGGTGGGACGGCTCATGGTCGAGGGCGCCAGGACCGGCGCGGAGCTGATTCGGAGCGTGCTGGTGGGCGGGGGTGGCGCGTGAGCTCGGCGTTCCGGGGCCGCCGGATCGCCGGCCTCTACTTCAGCGGCACGGAGCTCCGCGACCTGCTCGTCGCGTGGCTCGCGCTCGGCGTGGCGTTCACGCTCTTCTTCGTCAACGGCACCGCCGGCTTCGACCGGCTGCTCGCGGCGGGCGTCGTGCCGCCGCTGCTCGTCGGGCTGCTCACCGCGGGCGTCGCGTTCCTCCTCCACGAGGTCGCACACAAGGTCGTCGCGGTCCACTACGATCAGGTGGCCGAGTTCCGGGCCGACAACAGCATGCTGTTCCTGGCCGTGATGAGCTCGCTCCTCGGGTTCATCTTCGCCGCGCCCGGCGCGGTCCACCACCGCGGGCGACTGACCCCGCGGGAGCACGGCCACATCGCGCTCGCCGGCCCCGTAGTCAACCTGCTCCTCACGTTCGTCTTCCTCCCGGCGCTCCTGCTCGGCCCCGTCGTCGGGAGTCCGGTGATCACCCTGGTCGGCTCCCGCGGGATCGCGATCAACGTCTTCCTCGCGGCGTTCAACCTGATCCCCTACGGTCCGCTCGACGGGAAGACCGTGTTCGACTGGAGCAAGGGCGTCTGGGCCACCTTCTTCGTCGTCTCGGTCCTGCTCACGGTGGGACTCGTCTTCGTCGGCGGGCTCGGCTTCGGCGGGCCCTTCTGAGTCGGGCTGACGATCGGTCGCGGACGGTCCGGCCGTCCGGCGGGAACGGTGCGCTTTTGCTCCGCGGGCGTCCCTCGACACACATGACCGAGGACGGCGGCGGAGACGACGGCGAGGCGAGCGGGAGCGACGAGCGGGAGGGGAGCGAGGCCGACGACGGGCTCACCTACGCCGACGCAGGCGTCGACATCGACGCGAGCGAGGCGGCGACCGCGGCGCTGATCGGCGCGGTCGGCGAGACCGAGGGCGACTACGCCGGCCTCCTCGACATCGGCGACCGGTACCTCGCGCTCGCGACCGACGGCGTGGGGACGAAGCTGCTCGTCGCCGAGGCGCTGGGCGACTACTCGACGGTCGGCATCGACTGCATCGCGATGAACGTCAACGACCTGGTCGCCGCGGGCGTCCGTCCCGTCGCCTTCGTCGATTACCTCGCCGTCGACGAGCCAGACGAGCGGTTCGCCGAGCAGGTCGGCGACGGGCTCGCCCGAGGCGCCGAGCTCGCCGACATGGAGCTCATCGGCGGCGAGACGGCGGTGATGCCCGACGTCATCTCGGGGCTCGACCTGGCGGGGACGTGCGCCGGGCTCGCCGCGAAGGGGGCCGTCTTCGACGGCGCGGCGGAGCCGGGCGACGCGCTGGTCGGCTGGCGCTCCTCGGGGATCCACTCCAACGGGCTCACGCTCGCGCGAGAGGCCGCCACCCGCGAGCACGCGTACACCGACCCGTGTCCCTTCGAGGGGTACGAGACGGTCGGCGAGGCGCTGCTGGAGCCGACCCGGATCTACACGGACCTGCTCGACCCCATGCGCGAGCACGGCGTCCGCGGCGCGGCCCACGTCACCGGCGGCGGGTGGACGAACCTGACGCGGCTCGGCGACCACCGGTACGTCGTTGAGGACGCCTTCGACCCCCAGCCCGTCTTCGAGTTCGTGCAGTCGGAGGGGAACGTCCCGGACGAGGAGATGCACCGCACGTTCAACATGGGGACCGGCTTCGTCGCTGCGCTGGACCCCGACGCCGCCGAGTCGCTGGCCGCCGAGACCGGTGGTCGCGTGATCGGGCGGGTGGAGGAGGGGGACGACGACGAGGCGGGAACCGTCTCGATCCGCGGCTTGGAGTTGTAAGCGGGCCGCCGTATATACCAGCAATCGTTGCTGGTATGCGAGAGCAGCGGTTCGATTTACGGAGAATCGAGGAGAAAGCCTCGCGCTTCAGCGCGGGGATGAATCCGACACTACCCTTCACAGTCCACCGTCCGATGGACGGCTGGATATTCCACGTTCTAACCCATACCTTCAAATTAGTTTGTCTACATAGGTTACGTATGGCGAAACAGGTCGTTACTCGCACCTACACTGCGTCCATACGGA